>NYZG01000100.1 GCA_002687025.1 Candidatus Poribacteria bacterium | reverse complement strand
TTCGATGTCGACCTGGCGAAGACGGCTTCGAACGAGAACCCCGTCTACTACCTGCAGTACGCGCACGCGCGCATATGCAGCATCTTCGGGCAGGCGGCGGAACGCGGGATCGCCATGCCAGCGGCCGCCGACGCGGACCTGTCGCTGTTGCGCGAGGGCGAGGAGGCCGCGCTCATCAAGAAATGCGCGGAGCTGCCCAGCGTCGTCGAGGAGGCGGCCGAGGCGTTCGAGCCGCACGCCATCCCGCATTACCTGAGCGATGTCGCCACGGCGTTCCATCAGTTCTACGACCGCTGCCGTGTGCTGGACGCGGAGAACCTGCCACTGACCTCCGCGCGACTGCTGCTCGCCAAGGCCACGCAGACCGTGCTGGCGAACGGGCTCGGGTTGCTTGGGGTGCGCGCGCCGGAGAGCATGTAGCCTGCGGCCGACCGACCTCGTTCGGTTGACACGCCTTCCGCCGGAACACGAGAATAGGCGCCCCTGACCACGCGATGTCCGCACGCCCCACAGGAAGGCGCCAAGCCGCATGAGCAGCAGCCGTGAGTGCGTGATCATCTGGGATTGCGGGGCGACGAACACGACGGCGTCGTTACTCGGCACGGACGGACGCGTGATCGCCTCCGCGTCTCGCCCCACGGACGTGGAGCAGACGGAGGACGGCGTCGCCTGGCCTCTCGACGACATCTGGGCCGACCTCTGCGACCTGACGCGCGCGCTGCTGGCGGAACACGCCGTCGAGCCACAAGTCGTCAACTTGACGACATTCGGTGTCTGCTGGGGAGCCGTCGACGCGGACGGCGAGTTGCTCTACCCGGTGATCTCGTGGAAATGCACGCGCACCCGCGAACAGCTGGACTGGGCGACGACCGCGCTAGACCTCGACGACGCCTATCGACGCACCGGCGCCGCGCCGTTCCACTTCAACACGGCGTTCAGCCTGCGCTGGCTCCGGGAGAACAGGCCGGACGTGCTGGACCGGGCCGACGCGTTCGTGCTCATGCCGCAGTTGCTCGTGGCGCGGCTGACGGGCGAGCGCGTGACGGAACGGTCGATGGCGACCACGACGATGCTCTTCGATCTTGCCGAGGCCGACTGGTCCGACCATCTCTTCGACGCCTTCGATGTTCCCAACAAGTTCCCCACCCCGACACGCTCCCCGGGGGACGTCGTCGGGGAGGTGACCGCGCGCGGCTCCGAGGCGAGCGGCATCCCTGCGGGAACTCCTGTGTGCGCCGGCGGCCACGACACCGTGCTGGCGACGGCCGGCGCGTGCCGAGACCTGCGCGACACGCCCCTCTACTCCACAGGCACGTGGAGCATTCTCGTAGGGACGAGGGACGCGTACGGCGGCACGCTCGACGAGAAAGCGCGAAACATCATCTGGCAGCTCAACCCCCACGAGGGCGGTGTGCTGGGCGGATACAACACGCAGGCGCATATGATCGGCGGCCTGGCGTTCGACGCCGTGCGATCGCACTTCGCCCCGGGCGCCTCCGCCGCCGATGCGACGGCGGACGCGGGCACCGTTGCTGCCGGGAGCGGCGGCGTGACCATCAACCCGACGTTCGTCGCCGGGACCGGCCCGAACCCCGCCACCCCGAGCGCGATACTCGGATGGGAAGACGGCATGCCCCCCGCGAACGCCGTCCGCGCGGTGATGGAGGGACTGGCCTACCAAACCCGCGACGGCCTGGGAGCCATGAGCGGCGACGCGAACGGCATGTTCGTCGGGGGCGGCTTCGCCAAGAACGAGGTGTTCGGCCAGATACTCGCCGACGTTACGGGGCTGACGGTGGAGCTGGCCGGAATCCCCGAGGTGACAACCGTCGGCACGGCGGTACTCGCGATGGTGGGGGCGGGAGTCGTCGGCAGCGTCGAGGAAGCGTGGGAGCGCGTGGCGATGCCGACCAAGACCTTCGAGCCGGCCAGCCGGGACGCGTACGAGCAGCTGTACGCGCGCCACCGGAGAATCGTCGACGCGCTGGCCGAGAGCGCCGGCGTATGAAGCTACTGCGCGACCTGCGACACGGACGCTGGCTGTCCGACGCGGACGAGGCGATCCAGCGCGGCGAACTCGACGGGGCGGCGGAGCTCATTCAGGCCGTCTTGGACGCAGACGACGACAACGCAGACGCCCTACACCTGCTCGGGCGCATCCATCTGTTCCGCGAGGAATACGACGAGGCCGACGCGCTATACACCCGTCTGCGCGAGATGGACCCCACGGATGAGATCGCCCAGGAAAACCTGCGACAGGCGCACATCCGACGGGGATTCCAGGCGCGCGAGCTGGGCGATCTCCAAGAGGCCGAGCTGCGATTCAGCGCCGCCATCGAACTCGATCCCACCGACGCCTTCGTGTACTACAACCTCGGCTGCGCCTATGCCGACCAACACGAGGACCACGCCGCCGATGCCTTCCGAATGTGGGAGAAGGCCGTCGCGTTGCGTCCCGGGTACACGGATGCTCATTTCGACCTGGCGCAGGTGTACTTCCACAACGAGCGGTACGACGACGCGTTCCCGCATTACGAGGCGCTCGTAAAGGCGCGCCCCGACTGGCCGGCGCCGCACTACTGCATGGCGGTCATTCGACTGAAGCGAGGCGACACGGAGGGCGCGCTGCGAGGACTGCGCGACGCGATCATCATCAACACGGGATGGGCGAGGACGGCCGCCGCGGACGAGCATCTCGCGCCGCTGCGCGGGAATCCCGAATTCGAGGAACTGGTCGACGCGGAGGCGATCATCTCGACGCAGGACATCTCCCGGCGCGTCCTGACGCGTGAGGACCTCCTTCGCGACATCGAGGAGCTCGGAGGCAGCGCCGCGGGTGGGGAATGACGCCCGACGACTGAGCTAGCGCCTCGCGATGTGGACGATCCGCACCAGGCCCGAGCGGAATCCGGTGTGCTTCGGGTGACGCAGCATCTCCACGCTCCCATAGCCGACATCCCGTAGGGCCTCGCTCAGATCGTGCGGAGTCACGTATACGCCCACCGGAGCCATGCGCCTTCCAGCTTCCAGTATCGCGCGGACGTTCTCCTCGGACGCGTCGAGATTGCGGCCGTAGGGCAAATTCGTGACCAGTGCGTCCGCGGTGGTTTCCCACGACGCGGCGTCGCCCTCTCGCGGCTCGATGGCGTGTCCGAAGTACGCCGCGTTCTCGCGCGTCATGCCGACCATGCGTGGGTTGATGTCGCCCGCCTGCACATCGAGGCCGAGCGCGAGCGCTTCGAGGACGATCGTCCCCGTGCCACAACAGGGGTCGATGACGCTCGTCGCGTGCGGGGCGACGATGTTCACCAGCGCCCGCGCGAGTCGCGGCGGCATGGCGGCCGACGTGCGAAACGGCCGGTCGCGATGCTTGGCGTAGTCGTGCGCGCACTCCGCGACGATCTCGCCAAACCAGAAGCCGTCCTCCCGGCTGACCAGGACGAACACATGGCTGGGATCGCTGAGGTTGGGACTGTCTGGGAGGACATCGGCTACCGCGATGATCGCATCGAGCCGTTTGACCTGTGGGCCGCCGCCCGCGTCTACGAAGTCGATGCGGTATTCCGGCCTGCGCGGCGGGTCGGCCGCGATGAGTTGCGTTAACGCGTCAAGCGTCGGTGCGTGGGCGATGAGGCGCGCGCCCGTACGGATGTACGCCGACCTGGCCACGCGCTCGACAGACTCGCAGCGGACGAACCCGTCGGCGGCCGGCGCGGCGCCGGTCAGGTTCAGACACTCGCGCGCGATGAGGTCGTTGCCCTCGTGCTCGATGCATATCGCGAAGGAAGGCATGGGTCGCGTCGTCATGTGGCGGCCGGTTCTGTCAGTTCGAATACCACGCTCCGCGCTCGGTGCACTGTGCGCTCGAAGCCCTTCGTGTAGCGCGTCAGCTTCCGGTGACGGAACGTCTCGACGTGCGCCCAGCCAGCATCCAGTAGCATCGGCGTGATGTCGTCCTTCGTCACGAAGACGCCGACCGGCGCCGCCCGCGCGCAACTCGCCAGTATGTCGCGCGCCTCGTCCTCGGCGTAATCGAGCTGGATGCCGTATGGCAGGTCGGCGATGACGGCGTCCGCCGTGGGCAGGGAATCGCGAGCGTCCACCTGCGCGATATCGACGGCGTATCCGAAGTGCGCTACGTTGCCGCGCGCCTTCTCGACGGCGATGGCGTTGCGGTCGGAGGCGATCGCCGTGAGCCCCATCTCGGCGGCCTCCATGGGGATCGAGCCGCTTCCACAGCACGGGTCCAGGATCACCCGGGCGGGCGGAGAGACGATGTTCACAAGCGACCGCGCCAGGCGCGGCGGGAGCGCGTTGGAAGTCTGGTAGGGCTTGTCGTGATGCTTACGGTACGCCGTCGTGAACTCGACGACGATCTCGCCGAACCAGAAGCCGTCTTCACGGATTACGAGCAGAAACCGATGCTGGGGGTTGTCGAGGTCCGGGAAGAATCCGCGCATGCCGTCGGCCACGGCGATGATCGCGTCCAGGCTGGCGATGTCGAAGCGATCCGTCGTGCGCACGCACTCAATGCGGAACGCCGTGGCATCGAAGTCAGCGGCGCACACTCTCTCGACGAGCCCCTCCAGCGTGCCTGCGTGCGCGATGATTTCGGTTCCCGAGCGCACGTAGGCCGACCGGGCGACGAGCGAGACGTCGTCGCAGAGCGCGAGGCCGTGCGCGTCGGGCGCGCCGCCGGTGAGATTGACGCACTCCGCCGCGACCAGGTCGTTGCCGGCGTGCCGTATACAGACGGCTAGACGCGCGGGTCCTGACAAGGGGCGGCTCCGTCGGGAGGGTGGCTTGGCGAGGCGGCTACGAGCCGGGCAGTTCACGATCCGTACGATCGGCGATGCGGAGCGCACGGTCGCGGTCGTCGATGCTGAGGAGAATGTCGGCCATCATCTCCTGGGCCTTCTCTGAGTCGGCGCGCATCCCTTCGAGGCTCTCGCGCAACGCCTTCAGCTCCCTCTGCATGGTCTCGATGTCGCGCCTGCGGACCCGACGGCCGCCGCCGAACAGGATGCCTACGCCCTTGTGGCGGTAGTTCATGTAGATGGCGAAGAGGGAGATGGCCGTCCCGCAGCCGATCAGTATCTGAAGGAAGTCGAACATCGGCCATCCCCACGGAGAGCGTCAAGGGATCACTCGGGATCCGCGCCCATCACCTCGCGCAGCGCCGTCGCGACATGCTCATACGCGAACCCGCGCCGCAGAAGGAACTGGTACATCCGACGTTGGGCCACCTCGCGCGGGAGCGTGTGGTATCGCCCCACCTGGAGGCGAGCCACGCGCAGCGCCGCGTCCCGCTCATCCTCGTCGCTGACGGCGGTCAGCGCGCGGTCTATCGTCGTGCGATCGATGCCCTTGGCCTGCAGTTCACGGAGCATGGCCCATCGTCCCTTGGGCTTCGCACGCATGCGGCTTTGGACGTAGGTGTCGGCGTACTCCTCGTCGGAGATGTAGCCGAGCTCCTCCAAGGCGCATACGGCCTGCTCGGAGGCCGCCTCGCCGAAGCCCTTCCTCCGGAGCCGGTCGAGCATCTCCTTGCGCGTCCGCGGTCGCGTCCGCAGGATGTCCATGGCGGTGGATTTGGCCCTGGCGCCAGCGTCCTCGGCGAGGATCGCCTCGCGGGAGGCGCCGTCCAACTCCATCCCCACGCGCAGACCGCGCCGCGTCAGAAGGCCGAGATCGACGCTGAACGACTCGCCGTCGTCCAAGTCGATGCGTCGCCGACTCGACTTGCGCGGGATGTGATGCACGCCTGTGATTGTCGCGTGTTCGCTCATGTCTTTAGGGTATCACGTTGAGGGCCGCATCGTCAGTGTCGTCGTATGAGCCGTCGGGCGCGCCGAGAGCCCGTGCAACGCATACGACGTCTACCCGGCCCAGGCCGGCGTCGATCAGCGCGCGTCGGGCTTCCATCGTGGTCGCGCCTGTCGTGACGATGTCGTCCAGCAGGAGCGCGGCGCCCCCGTGGTGTTCCTCGGGGATGGCGCGGCAGCGGAAAGCGTCCCGGACCTCCTCGCGACGCTCGTCTCGCCCGTCCAGTAGCCTCAGCGGACGCGTCGCCTTCACGCGCCGCAGCCATCGCGCCTGCACGGGCAGACCGACGCGACGGCCGAGCCACCTGGCCAGCTGCCCCGTCTGACTGAACCCCCGCTCCGCGCGCCGAACGCGGTGGCTTGGAATGGGGACAAGCGCCGTGTATTCGTCCCAGTCGTAGAGCGCGGGCGTTATGTCGGCAATGAGGCCCGCCAGTCGGCGGCAAAGGCCCAGGCGCGCTTCGCCCTTCATCGCCAGGATTGCTTCCCGCGCCGCGCCGGAATACCGAGTTGCGGCGCGCGCCTCCATCTGGCCGGCGCCCTCCAGCGTCGCATCCTGTAGACGGCCCCACATCGGGATGCTGTCCCAGCAGTCGGAGCACAGCGTGGGCGACGCGCCCAAAGGCGTGCCGCAGTGCCTGCACTCGTCCGGGAACGCCCAGTGGAGGGCACCCTCCGCGAGTGTCCCCAGCGTCTGCCGGAGGGTTGCGACACGCGATATGCCGGCGGCCCTCCTCACGACTGCACGACGGTCGGCATTCGGGCCCCGTCGGACAGCAGGGCCGCCTCGTACACGCGCATGATGTCGAGCGCGAAGCTGAGCGACCCGTCGACGGCAGCGCGTCCCTCGATGACGCAGTCGCAGAAGTACCGGAGCTCGTCGTAGAAGCCCTGCGTGAAGAGGGCCTTGTTCTCCAGGGTCGCCAGGCTGTTCTGCGGCTCCCACACCGTCGTGCCGTGGTCGGCGCCGTCGGGAGCGTAGCTCGTCGTGCGGCCGTAGCTGAACGGGATTCCCCGATGCCACGACACGCGTGAAGAGTTCTCGACCGTGATGTGACCACCGTCTCCGTAGATGGCGTACCGCTCGAACGGGAGGCGGCCGCCGTCCGCGAGATGGAAGTTCCCGAGCGCGCCGTTCGCGTATTCGAGGATGCAGACGCCTCCGCCGCTGTGACCGCGGTGCACCGTGACCGCGTCGACCGCCCCGCCGACAGCCAGCATAAACGACAGCGGATGGCAGCCGTTGGCGAGCCAGTTCGCGTAATCGCCCCGTTGCAGCACGTCCGCGCCGTCGGCCGGGATCGTCATCGGGTATTCGGCGAGGAGCGAGCGTAGCCGGCCGAAGTCAGGCCCCGCCATGATCTCGCGCGCCTTGCGGGTCGCCGGCATGAACGCCTTCTTGAACCCGACCACCACGACGCGGTCGCCTCTGTGGCGCTCGATCTCCTCAACCTGTGCGGCGCGCATTGCGGGCGGCTTCTCCAGCCACACGTGCAGGCCGGCGTCGAGCGCCTCGCACGTCAGCTCAGGATGCAACTTGGGCGAGACGCTCACCAGGACGGCGTCGAGGTCGGCGTCTCGGTACATGTCGGCCGTCGAGGAGTACGCGTGGGCGCCGTACTGCGCCGAGGTCACACGCGCGCGATCCACGTCGATGTCGCACACGGCGTCGAGCGAGACCGGGAGGTACGTCAGCGTCGGCAGCAGGTTCCGATACGCGTGCCACCCGACTCCCACGATGCCGACCCGCAGCCGGGCATCCGCTTCGCGTTGGTACTGCATCTCGCCCAGCTCGCGCATGGGTGAAGTCATGGCAGCACCTCGTCTCGCACGTAGGCGATGTCGCGCGCGACGATGTCCGAGTAGTCGACGCCGGGTTTTGGGGCGCCGTGCGATGGGTTCAGGCAGATGACCGGGCTCACGCCGTCGGACACGACCCGGCGCGTGATCTCTGCCACGGGCCAGGACGCATCCGCGAGCGACGACCGCCACTTGAGGTCGGTAGCGCCGGGTTCGGCCTGGCCGCCCTTCAGATGGTAGTAGCCGATCAGGTCTCGCAGCGATTCGTACACGTCGAGCGTCGGATAGGTCCCCATCTGCCACAGGTTCTGCACGTCCCACGTGAGGCAGACGTCCGGGGTATCGAGCGCGTCGAAGAACCACCTTATCTCGTCGGGGCTCGCCAGGATGCAGCCGCCCACCTCGTTCTCGACGGTCACCGACATGCCGGCGTCGCCCAGTCGCGCCGCCGCCTCGGCGTAGAGAGGCATGAGCCAGGGGTGTTCGGCCTCTATGTATTCCCCGACGTGGACGAGTTCGTCGCGGCGCGTCGTGCGGGCGGCCAAAAGGCGTACGAGCCGCGGCCGCAACTCGCGGGCCACGGCGATGAGGTCGTCCAACCGGTCGATGAACCGGGCGCGGAATTCCGCCTCGCCGCGCTCGACCTCCGCGAAGAAGAAGCCGGTCGATAGGCAGTGCGTCGTCAGACCGCGGTCCGCGATGAGTCGGGCGGCTCGGGCCGCCTCGTCGCGGGTCAGGCCGGCGACGGCCTTGTCGAATATGCGGTCCTTGAGGTCTACATCGACGAGGCCCCACTCGACGTGTCGGTCGAGGGCCGCCGGGAAGTCGTCGCTGGCCATGGAGTTCAGGATCGTCAGGCGGGACACGGTGATCAGCCCTTCATTCCCGTGAGCGTGACGCCCTGTATGAAGTAGCGCTGCGCGAAGAAGAAGATCACGACGACGGGCAGCGTCATCACCGCCGAGGCCGCCATGAGCATGCCGTATTCCGTGGCGTGCATCGACTGGAACAGCTGCAGGCCCAGGGACAGGGTCATCTTGCTCTCGCTGCTGACATAGATGAGCGGCCCGAGGAAGTCGTTCCACGCGCCCATGAACTGGAATATCGCGATCGCGGCCAGCGCGGGCTTCACCAGCGGCAGCATGATGCGCCAGTAGATGGCGAAGAACCCGCAGCCGTCGATCTTCGCCGCCTCTTCCAGGTCGCGCGGTATTCCGAGCAGGAACTGACGCAGCAGGAAGATGTAGAACGCGCTCCCGAACAGCGACCCTATCCACAACGGATGGATGGTGTCGTACAGCCCCAGCTTCCGCATTATCATGAACACCGGGACCATCGTGACCTGTCCTGGCAGCATCATCGTGCTGAGCAGGAGCATGAAGACGTAGTCGCGGCCTGGCCACGTGAGCCGCGCGAAGGCGTACGCGACGAGCGAGCACGAGAGCAGCTGCGCGGCGATGTTCAAGGCCGTGACCAGGGCGGTGTTCCTCACGAACAGCCAGAACTTGATGAAGGTAGCCGCCTCCACGTAGTTCCGAGCAAACTTGCGGAAGACTGCGCGCGGATAGCTCGAAGGGCGCAACGTGAATGTGACCGTCACTCGGTCGGCGCCGGGTTGAGCGGCGGCGGCGTCGTCCGGGGTGAGGACGATGCTGTCGCGCTCGTGCTCCTCGCGCGCTCCGTGGACCTGGAGGGTCACCTCTTGCCACAGGTAGTTTTCGAGGACGACCGGCTGGTCGCTCCGGTAC
This sequence comes from Candidatus Poribacteria bacterium, assembly GCA_002687025.1. Taxonomy (GTDB): domain Bacteria; phylum Poribacteria; class WGA-4E. Next base: position 9,488 of record NYZG01000100.1, on the reverse strand, counting down.
GTCGCGCCTCCGAGACCTACCTCGGCGGTGAGCGTGTGGTACGACTCGTCGCCGCGGATCGGTATCGTGATCGCGCGGATGGCGCCGGCCGGAGTCGGCGATGTGAACGTCGTGCTGAGATACGCCGCGTACTGGCCACGCGATGCGGAGCTGTAGTCGGTCCATACCTCCGTGGCGGCCCTGCCCTCGTCCGTTACCGGCACTAGGCGGACATCGCTGCGCGTGCCGGACCAGCGGGTCTGCCCGACGGCCCGCTCGATCCGGGACATCGCCTGCACCGTGGGCGATCCGAGACGTACCGCGCGGTATATCAGCTGCGAGCCCGCCGCCACCTTGTCCTCCGTCACCGACGACGTCAGCTCCGCCTGGATGCGGTTGACCGGTTCGGACCAGAGCGTGTCGGGCTTCTCCTGGAGGATACGCAACCATAGGTCGCGGGTGATATGCCGTCTCAGGTCATTCCGCTGGGCGTCGGGGGTTTCGTTCCGCACGAGTATTGGCTGGGCGGCGTCCCATAGGATCGGCTCGAGGCGCTCCCTAAGCCACTGCCACGATGTCTCCTCCATCCCCTCTGGGCGGTCGAAGTCACCCGCGTCTGAGTCCGCGATGTACGGCGTCCGGTCCACATAGTACGGCAGCCGGGGAATGAGACGGGCGAACCAATTCGTCGGGTCGGCGAACACCTCTCGGTCCCACTTGAGGCTCGTCGCGACGAGCCAGATGAACGGGAGCGCAAAGACAAACGCCCCGGCAACGAGCGCCGCGTAGAGCGTGGCCCGCTCCGCGATGCGCCCGCGCCGCTCGCCGCCGAGTCGCGGTCGCAGCGCGTCGCGATGCGGCGCAGTCGATTCGATGGGGTCGCGGGTCGTGTCGGCCACGAGGCTAAGACTCGCCTGATTCGTAGTGGACCCAGCGCGGGGCCAGCTTGAACTGTATGAGCGTCAGCACGAGAACGATCCCGAAGAGAATCCACGCCATCGCGGAGGCATAGCCCATGCGGAAGTACTGGAAGGCGCTGTTGAACAGGTAGTAGACGTAGAACAGGGTCGCGTCGACCGGGCCGCCCTGGGTCATGATGTACGCCTGCGTGAATATCTGGAACGTGCCGATGACGCCCATGATGAGGTTGAAGAAGATGTAGGGGCTGAGCATGGGCAGCGTCACGTGAAGGAAACGGGAGACGCGGCCGGCTCCGTCGATCTCGGCCGCCTCGTACAGGTGCTTGGGGATGCCCTTGAGCCCTGCGAGCCAGATTATCATGCTCGACCCGGCGCTCCACAGCCCCATGAGGATTATGGCCGGCTTCGCGAGACGCTCCTCTTGTAGCCAGAAGAGGCCGTCGGCCCCGACGGCCTTCGCCAGCGCGGTGAAAACCCGCTCCAATCCCGTGAACCGCAGCGCCGAGTTCAGAAGACCGCTCTCCGGGTTGAAGACCCATATCCACAGCACGCTGCTGGCGACCACGGGGACGATCGCGGGCAGGTAGAAGATCGTCCGGTAGACGGCGATGCCCTTCACCTCGGTGTTCAGCAGCATCGCGAGACCGAGGCCGACCCCCATGCCCAGCGGCACGCCGAGCACCATGAAAGCCGTGTTGCCAAGCGACTTCCAGAAGACCGGGTCCTGCGTGAGAAGGTCCGTGTAGTTCCTGAACGCGACGAACTTCGCCGGGTGCAGCACGTCGTATTCCGTCACGCTGAGCAGGATGGATGCGAGTATCGGCCCGGCCGTGAAGCATAGGAAGCCCGCGATCCACGGCAGAGCGAAGGCGTATCCCGCGATACCTTCACGCAGCGCGTCCGGTCGCCATGTCCGCGCGCGATTGCGGCGCCCGCGGCTGATGACGACCGCCGAGATCATCGCGACGATCGCCAGCAGCGCCGGAACGGCGACGGGCCAATACATGCGCCCGTAGGAACGGTCCTCGTAGATGCGGTCGAGCTCTTTCTGCACCTCCTGAGCGCCGATCGCGAGCGCTTCCGCAGGCGTGTACTGGTGGTACGTGGCGCGCTCGAGCGCGCGTCGGTGCTCGTCCCAGAGGAGCTGACCTGCGGGAGTCACGGGTCGGAACCGGCTGTGCGGCATCAGGTCGACGCACATCTTGTAGTAGCGTCGGTAGCTGTCGCTCAGGTTGGGGTTGGCAACGACGAACTGCTCGTAGACGCGCTGGTTGATGCGCCGGTTGGCGTTGATGCCAGGGACGTAGAGGCGTCCTCGCGCGCGGTTGTACCGCTGGCGGACGCGGTTGTCGAGGAGCGTGGCTTCCTCGCTGACCATCCACCGGATGAACTCCCACGCCACCTCGGGATTCGCCGCGCCCCTCGGTATCGCCCAGGAGAATCCACCAGACCACGTGACGGGCTCGTCGACGAGCGCGGCGGGCCTCGGCGCTGGAGCGGCTCCCCAGTTCAGTCCTGGCTTGTAGCGAGCGATGTTGCTCATCTCGCTGTTGCCGTTGATCTTCATGGCGACCTTGCCATTGAGAAACGGGTCGAGGACGCCCGACTGGAAGGTCGAGATGAAGCTCTCGGCTACGGCGCGGCCGCCGACGGCGTCATAGACGTCAGTCATGAACTGGAGCGCCTCGGCGATTCGCGGGTCGTCGAGGGTGCAGGTGCGCCCGTCGGCGCTCATGAACTTGCCGTCGTTCTGCCAGCCGTAGATGTAAAGCCAACTGTTGCCGTAGTTGGGTATGAAGCCGACGCGGATGAGATCCCCGGACGCGTCCCACTTGGAGAGCGCTACGGCGTACTCCTCCAGCTCCGCCCATGTCCGGGGCGGCTGTGCCTCGCCCGCGGCGTCCACATAGCCTGCGGCGATCAGGAGGTCCTTGTTGTAGAAGAGGACGCGATCGTCGGTGCTGTTGGGAATCGCGTAGACTTTGCCCTCGTAGGCCGCCTCCATCCAGCAGGCGTCGTAGAACTCGTCCTCGCGCACGGTCAGCGGGTCGTCTGGGCTCTGCGCGGCGATGAAGTCGTCCAGCGGGATGAACGCCTCGCGAGCTGCCCAGCCACCCACGGAGAAGCGGTCCTGGTTGATGACGTTGGGCGGGGCGTCGGCGGCGATGGCCGTCATCAGCCGCTGCGGATTCATGCGGCCGCCTTGGACGGACTTGACGACCTCGACTCGCCCGTATTGCTCCACGCGCGCGGTGTCCGCGTTCCATCGGCGCTCGAATTCGTTCATCGCGGCGATGCGACCCAACTGCGACTCGCCCTCGCCCAGGCCCCACACGACCAGGCGGACGGGCTCCGGGCCCGTGTCGGCGTCCTCCGGCGGCTCCTGGGCGACGAGCGCAGAGGCCACGCAACAGAGGCCGATGAGTAGCATCGCGAGAGGCCGGATCATGCGGGCAGGTCCATGTGGGTAAGCGGCAGGCGAAGCGAGACGAATCTAGCACTCGGCCGCCCAAAGGGTCAACGACGGCGTCGCGTAGGTGTTCTCTACAGGTGATGCGGTTGGTCCGCCGAGTGTGGCTGCCCGCTACCACACCGGCCGCCGTGAACTACGCCGGGCCGTGCAGCCACGCGAGATCCCTCGTCGCGATGCTCCATCGGGATGACACACTATGGCGCGTGGGGGACGCCCAATACCGTCACGTGCTAAGGACGCCGTCGCGCGAGCGTGGGTACGCGAAGCGTTGGGCGGCACGGAGACCGTTCCGGCCTGCCGTCGGCACGGAAGGGAATCCGGCGGCTGCCGAGTCGTGCGCAACCGGTTGGTAGCGGCGCCCTTCCGGGGCCCGTCATGGCCCTACGATATGCCTGGCGCCCGCAAGTCCTCGCTGGGCGTGCGGTTCCACACCAGTGGTTCGGCGTCGCCGTCGTACGTCGGGATGAGCGCGGCGATGCGCTCCCGCGCCGACCCCGGCCACGCGTCGCGATGCGGGTTGGGCTTGGCCAGCGCCGCGCGCATGGGCTCAGGCAGCTCGTGGAACACGGGATGGTACCAGAGCGTGATGACCGTCCTGCGGTGGTCGGAAGCGTTCGCGTGCGTTGCGTGCAGTATGCGCGAGTCCCCGATGACGAGATCCCCCGCCTTCACGCACAGATCGACCTCACCCTCCGCCTCGGCGTCGGCCGGATGGCCCGCGTCGTCGATGCGACGTAGCGCGTCGGTGTGCGCGTCCGGGACGACATCGTGGAGCGGATGCCGGCTTAAGTGCGACCCCGGCACGACGCGGAGGCACCCGTTCTCGGGCGTCGTGTCGACCAGGTAGTACATCAGGAAGAACTGCTGCGGCGCGGGCCCGTAGCTGTGCGGCGACTCCCACCCCCACCAGTCCTGATGCCAGAAGAGCGGCGGCCCACCCGGGGGCTTGCTGATGATGAAACCACTCGACCAGGCCGGCCGGTCGAACCCCAGATCGCGCAACGCTCGCAATGCCGGTGGATGCGAGACCAACTCCGCGAAGAACGGGTCGTCGTAGACGCTTATCATGCTGCCGGTGGATCGCTGCGCCTGCCGGTGCTCGGGGGGCAGGGCATCGAGCGCCGCGTCACACGCGTGCGTCACACGGCGGAGCATGGCGGAATCCAACACGTCGTGCGCGACGCAGTATCCCTGTTCCAACAGATCGCGCCGTCTCTGGTCGCCACTCGGTGGGGTCATGGGGCCTCCTCATCGTTGTCCATGCCGCGATCTTACCGCACTGCGGCCGCCTCGTGATGGGGCGCGTGACACATGGTTCACATGGCCTTAACAACTGCTTGATCGCCTCGGGCATGCGCGATAGTATGCCGACGCGTCCGACATCGGTACGGCGCGTCGGGTGGCATCCGCACGAGGTTAGGCGGCGTCAGCAGCACACATGACGGCGATTCGGGGATATCCGAGCGCCAATCCGCCTAAGGAGGCACGGATCGCGGCAGGCGTGGCAAGGAAATCACGCGCTCTGCCGCCTGAACCATGGGAGGCAATGCATGGCTAAGTGGCGCTTATCTTCAATCCTGATCGCGCTGTCGGTGTTTACGATTTCCGCCTCGGCGCAGATCGTGTTCTTCGCGGACTTCGAGGACAACAGTTCGGCGGCGGTCCCCGGGCCAGAGGTGAATGAACTCAGCGCGTGGGTGCCGGACAACGGCGGGCAGGTCTGGGAGCTGGCGGACCATCCCGGGACGGGCAGCCAAGGTCTGTTCAACTCCCAGGAGGGTTGCGGCACGTCCGGCAACACGCCGTTGCCCGGCGTGACCAACTTCTCCGACGGGGTCATGCAGATGCTCCTGGCCACGGGGGACGATGACAGTTGGGGCTTTGTGTTCCGTCACTCGGGGGACGATACGGGTTACCTCGTGATGTTCGGGACTGTCGAAACGCCGGCGATCATCTTCGCGCGCCTGGACGATGGATGTGGCGGCCAGCAGTGCGCCGACCAGTCGGGCTGCGAGAACGGCGGCGCGGAGTTGCTGCAGATCGACCACGGGCTCGGGGCGATCACGATGGACAACACCCAGGTTCTGGTCGGTCGCGTCGAGGCTATTGGCTCGTCGATCAAGGTGTGGTACGTCGACATCGCTAACGTCGCCGATCCCATGGGCGACCTCGGAGCGCCGACGCTCGAGATCACGGACACGACCCATGCATCGGGCGGTGTCTCCGTCTGGCACGAGAGCCAGGGCGTCAGCTTCATTGACGATGTCATCGTCACCGGCGCCGGCGGCTTCGACGCCACGGCGGTCGATGCGCAGGGGAAGGCGACGACCTACTGGGCGTCGGTGAAGACGGCGGCGCGCTAGCGCGCTGCGACCACCCCGATACGTGAGCAGGCCGCCCTCGCCGGGCGGCTTGTTCGCTTCAGGGATCGCTTTGCCCAGCAACGGCCGACGGACGACAATGAGAACGGACGCGCTCCCACGACCACGGTGAGGACAGCAATGGCAGGCGCCCCACGCGCACGAAGGACGGTGGCGAAGCTCCGGGTGGAACGCTCGATGACGCTGCAGGACCTCGCCACCCTCACGGGCATCCCGATGCGGACATTGAGGCTGATCGATCGAAAGCAGTACCGCGCGGCGCCGGACCAAGTGAAGCGCATCGCCGACGCCCTCGGTGTGGACACAGACGTTATCGACATCGGGCTGCCGGAGACCAAGCCCGGCACGTGGGGAACCGGCGGTACGTATTCCCAATAGCCGACCGTACGTGGAGAGGGCGGGCTACCCAGGGGCGGCCCGTCCTCTTCCGAAGCCGTATGCGCTGTGTGATCGGGTCAGGAAACCTTGTCCCGTAGCGCCTTGCCGGGCCGGAAGACCGGGACGGTCTTCGCGGCAATCTTGATCTTTTCCTTGGTCTGCGGGTTGCGGCCTTCGCGCGCCGCGCGTTCGCGCGTCTCGAACGTGCCGAAGCCGATGAGGCTGACCTTGTCGCCATCTGCCAGCGCCGCGCCGATCGAGTCCACGACGCAGTCGATCACTTCGGCCGCCTGGCTCTTCGACAGATCCGCGCTCTCGGCAACCTGGTCGATGAGTCCCTGTTTAGTCATCGGAGCGAACCTCCCCAAACTGGGTGTGTCTGTTCGGTGACGTGGAGTGGGATCGGGGACACGACCCGTCGACCGGAAAACGCCGTAGAAGCGCTCTCTGCGCCACTTCCTCCATCATCTACTCTCGTTATCACCCAACAGTTTCAGGATTCGCCGCATTTTCTCCATGTTCCGCCCGTATTCGGCCCAATCCGCCTCCCGAAGCGCGCTATCGGCGTCCTCAAACGTGGCCTGGGCTTCCCGCACGAGGGCATCGAGCTCTTCGGGCAGCGAAGCCGGCGGTACATCGACGGCGCCGTCCGCCGCCGCGGAATCCCCTTGCGCGATGGCCTGCCGGCCCCCGAGCAGCTTCCGCAGCGCGTCGGCCAGGTTGTCGCCGATGGTCGTCTTGATCTGCCCGCCGCCCGGCGCATGGCTCACGTAGCCGGCCATGACCTTGGCGAGCATGGGGATCGGCGTGTTGGGCGCGCGCAGGTATAGAGGCTCGACGGCGAGGACGCCCTGGGTCAGGGGGAACAGCAACAGGTTGCCACGCAGCACGTCGGCCGCTTGCCACTTCTTCCACTCGGAGAACTCGGCGTTGGCGAGGAATTGGGATTCCCACTGCTCGGGGCCGCTCATCTGCGATCCCTTTGGGAAACGGTATATGGTTGTCTGGCCGTACTGCCGCCCGTCTCCGTCGCCGTCGAGGCGGTAGTCGCACCGGGCGGCCATCCACGCGCTCATCACCGTCTTCTCGCGGGGGGAGAACGGGTATATGAGGAGGAACTCAGCGCTGGCGTCCTCGCCCGGGAGCGCCATCGTGACGTAGTAGGGCTCGACAGGCTGCGGCTGGTCCTCATACGTCTCGAACGTGAGATCCCACAGGTCCTCGCCGACGTAGAACGCGTCCGGGTCGGTCATGTGGTAGGCGCGGAGTTGGCGCGCTTGCATCCAGAACATGCTGAGCGGATAGCGTATGTGGGCGCGAAGCTCCGGCGACATCTCCGCGAATGAGGTGAAAAGGTCCGGGAATATCCGGGCGTAGCACTCCAGCAGAGGGTCGTCGATATCGAGGGACGGCTCCTGATCCAGCCGGTAGAACTGCACGGACCCGTCGTATGCGTCCACGACGACCTTCACGGAGTTGCGTAGGTAGTTCCCCCACGGAATCCCGCGCGGCAGGACGCGGCCCGCCGGCCCCGGGCCTCGCGCTTCGCGGATGTAGGTGCGGTATGCGTCTTCCAACGGCTGCGAGTAGGGGTACCTCATCGTCGTCATGTAGGCGTCCACGATCCACTGCAGGCGGCCGTCCGCGACGACGAGATAGGGGTCCTGGTCGTACTTCAGGAAGGGGGCGATCTTCTCGACGCGTTCGAGGATATCGCGCCGGTAGAGAATGCGGCTGGACGGCTCAATGTTGTCGTTGAGCAGTATCTTGTATTCGGAGAATGCCGCCATGTACGTCAGTCGGCGCAGCATCGATCCGATGGGCACCCCGCCCCGGCCCTTGTAGGTGTATTCTGCGAACCCTTCTCCGGTGGCGGGAGTATCGAACTCTATCGGTTCCGGGTCGTCTGGATCGACGATCACGTAGTGCGATGTCTGCTCGCCGTAGTACACGCGCGGGCCGGGGTCCTCGTCCACGGCGTGGCTCCAGCCCGTCGCGTAATCGAGCGGGATGTCCTTGACGTAGTACGTCGGCTCGCCTGCGCTCTCCTCATTGACCGGGCCCATGACGACGCCGTAGCCGTGCGTGAGGTTGAACGTCAGGTTCACCCACCTGCGCTGCGCATGGGGCAGTTGTCGTATGTCGATCTCGCGGGCGGCTACGGATACCTGCCGTGCGATACCATCGACCTCGTACCGGTCGATGTCGACGTTGGCGAAGCTGTACTGGGGCCGCAGTTCCTGCCTCTGCTCGTACACGTCCTTGAGGGGTCGTGGATCCCACAGGCGCACGTTCTCGAGGATCTCCGGCGCCATCACTTCGTCCAGTTGCAGCGTGGCGTTGGTCGCTTTGTAGTCGCTGGCTGCGATCTTATCGAGCCCGAACGCGTGACGGGTCATGTCGATGTTGTGCTTGATGAACTCGCGCTGCAGCTCCTGTTCGTTCGGCCGGACTCGGATCTGCCCGAGCATGTTCGGGTAGACCACTCGCCCGACGACGAACACGGCGAAGTACGCCATCGTCACGTACACCGCCAGCTTCAACCGGTTCGTCATCACGGCCACGAACCACACCACCGCGGCCAATAGGCAGAGCCCAACGAGCAGGAGCAGCGCGGGAAGCTTCGCCTTCACCTCCACGTACCCGGCGCCGTAGAAGTTCGCGTGCGGGGTGTAGAGCAGGTCGTAGCGGCCCAGCCAGTGCTTGAACGCGAGCGCGACGAACGTCAGTCCGATGAGGATGCCGAGGTGCATGCCCACGCGACGGGAGATCGCGATGCGGCCCTGGTTACTGACAAGGCCGCCGTAGAAGAAGTACATCGCCCCCATGAGCAACGACATCGGCAGGCAGATCGCCAGGAACCACCCGCTGAGGACCTCCACGGCCGGGAACTCGAGCATGTAGAAGGCGATGTTCTTGCCGTAGATCGGGTCGAGAATTGCCTCGCCCGCGTCGTCCGTGAACGCGATGCCGCCTGCGTGGAGCCATCGCTGGACGACCTCCCACTGCGCGCTTGCCGAGAACCCCAGGGCGACGCTAATGAGTACGGCGCCGCCGTAGAGAATCCGCTTCATGAACATCCGCAGGTCGTCTTCCGAGACCTGCCACGGCACGGCTTCCTGCACGACCTGATGGATCACGGCCGGGGCGAAGCGGTGCAACAGCCAGATGTTCAGGACGCTCACGGCGAGCAGCACGACGGTCATTACCGCGCCGATCGCGACGCGGGTGCCAAGCACCGTACGGAATACGGCGAGATAGTTCGCGTCGCTGGCGCTGGTCAGTGCCTGGAACCACCAGTAGTCCGGCATGAGCGTCTTCCAGACGCTCCATACCACCCATAGCGCGAGGATGACA
>NYZG01000099.1 GCA_002687025.1 Candidatus Poribacteria bacterium | reverse complement strand
GGGTCTTCTGCCCGGCGGTTCTTAGGTCCGGGAAGTCTACGCCGCCGTTTCCTACTTACACACCTTCTGAGGCTACCTCCGACAGTATCGGCTGACGGCCTACGCGAAGATGCCGTCGGATCGGCGCGCGGCGCTCGCAAGGAGCGTGGAATCGGCGCCAATCCTCAGGCAGTCGCGCCGTCCAACCTCAGGCGCCGGTCCAGGAGAGCTTCTCCTCCTCCCAGGTGCTGCCTCTGGGTGGGAACGCCTCCGGGTCGTCGAGGGTGCAGGTCGTGATGTCCGTGCGTGGGTCGCCCAGGGCGTAGTACGTAAGCTGCGAGCCACAGTTTCCGCAGAAGCCGCGCTGGGCGGCCCTGCCATCTTCGCGGGTGTACGCATAGATCGCGGGTTCGCCGCTCGTGAACGTCACGCCGTTGGCGGGAACCGATATCCACGCGGAGCCTGGGGCTGCATGCGCCACGCGGCAGTTCGCGCAGTAGCACATACCGCCACCTGCGATTTCGTCGTTATCCAGGCTGTACCGTACGTCTCCGCAGACGCAGCCGCCTTCGACCGTCTTCGCCATTTTCGTGCCTTTCCCTGCGTGCGTGCTGATGGAAGTCAGTCGAGCGTGTCGGCCGCCATCTCCAGCGCGTCCGCCGCGCGGCTTTCGAGGTCGACGATCTCCTCGATCGCGGCGATCATCGCGCCGCGCCCCTCCGCAGAAGACAGCGCCTCCCCGCTTGTGTCCGCGCTTTGCAGCGTCGCCACCACCTCCTCATACAGCCGGGCTGCGTCGCCGAGATGCCCCGCGGTGTGTGGACGCCGCTCCCGCATCGCGTTGAGGTAGCGAATCGCTGCCGCCCGGTTCAGGCGAAGCTGGAAGACGGCGTTGCTGTGCCATTGCGCCTGTCCCGGACGCCGCGTATCGCGCAGGGCATCCATCCAGGCTCCGTATGCTTCGACGCCCGTGCGCCAGTTCCTTCCGTAGCACGGATGGCGCAGCGGATGGGCGCCGCGATCGCCCGTTCGCTCGCCCAGCACTTCGTCCCGGTGCAGCGCCACGGCGTACCGAAGCCCTTCCCGGTCCGCCTCTGCGCGACTGATCTTGGGCACGGGCTCGCCCGGCGCGAGCATCTTCTGCGGATAGCCGTCTTCTGGTTCCATGTGCGTCGTCTGCGTCTCCACCTTCCACGCCCAATTGCCGACGAACGGCGGCTCGCGCTCATCGACCGCCGTGACGACAAACCAGAGGCTTACCTGCACGATGCACGGCCTTCCTTCCGCGAGGGATGATGTCACCATCGGCTCGAACCAGCGCTCGTAGAAGCTGACAGGGTCGTCGTAGTAGGCGCCGCCGCCGTTGGCATCGTACGAGGGGATTACCTCGCGGAGTTCTCGTCCGACGGTCTTCTCCAGGAAGTTCAGCCGAATATTGATGCCCATCGGCTCGAGGGGCCACCAGCCGATGTTCACCGCGCCGTCGAGGGTATTCACGCTGTTCACCTCGCCCTGGACGATGAACGCCTGCCCCGAATCGCCCATTATCGTGTCGTAATCGACCTCGTCGCCAAGGTAGTTCAGGACGATCTCTAGTCCACGCGCGTAGCTGCTCTCGTAGTCGTCCGTTCCCGGTGGCGCCCAATCCGCCAGTCTCTTTCTCGCGGCCACTCCGTCCTCATGCGTGCCGTCCGCCGCGTCTGCCGCCACGGCCAGACCGCAACCGCACATCATCACAACGCAAATCCATCGAGCCATCTGCCCGCCTTTCCGCTGACGATCCGGCCGTCACGGGGACCGTCCCAGAGTTCGTGAGGGGATTCACAACTCTCACGCCAAAGGTGAGTGGGACGGCGGGCGGACGGCGTCAAGGCTGGAATCGGTCGCGAATAGGAAGTGTGGCGAGTGCGGCCGGTAGGGCTTCGGTCTCGGTTTGGGGGGCGTGAGGGCGTGTGGGCTAGAAGTCGTTGAAGACCGCAGCCGTCCCGCCGGAGCGCACGGACTCCCACGCGGCGGCGCCGACGGCGATCGACTTGGCTCCGTCCACGACGCCCGGTTCAGGCTGCGCGTCCGCGTCCAGGCATTCCTGGAAGTGCCGCATGTACCGGATGACTGACTGCCCATGGCCGTACACGCTCGTGTCCGTCTCCGGCGGGCACTCCATCACGAGGGGCTCCGTGGCGGCGGTCTTGTCCAGGACCAGCTTGACGGAGCCGCCCTCGTTGTCGGTGAACTCGCCGACCATCGTGCCCTTCGTGCCGTATAGGGTGACCTGCATCATCGGCATCGGCGGATGGACGACATCGTACAGGCCCATCGCGCGACCGATGCCGCCGTTGGCGAACTGCAGGTTCAGGAGGAAGTTGTTCTGCTTGGGGTACTCCGGCGTGAGCAGCCCCTTGCTCGCATAGGCGTGCACTTCTTCGACATCGCCCATGAAGCTGCGGAGGATGTCGACCGGATGGACAACGCCACCGTACATGAAGTCCTGCGGCGCGTTCAGGCGCCACGGCGTCATCTCGTAGATCGCCCGGAGGTCGTGCGTGTAGTAGGCTTCGGCGACCATGATATCGCCCAGGTCGCCGTCGTCGACGAAGCGGCGCATGGTGAGGAACTGTGTGTCGAAACGCATCGTCTGCCCGACGAGGAACTTCACGCCCGATTCCCGCACCCGCTCGACGAGGCGCCTCGCATCGTCCAGGTCGGCGACCATCGGCTTCGTGCAGACGACGTGCTTCCCGGCGTCGATCGCCGCGAGGCAGTGCTCGGCGTGCAGGTGGTCCGGCGAGTACACGGCCACTACGTCGATGTCTTCGCGGTTCACCAACTCGCGGTAATCGGTCGTCCAGAACGGCGCACCGATGTCCTTGGCGTAGCTCCCTAGCACTTCGGCGTTCTTCGCGCAGACGCCTCGCAGGTCGTAGCGGAGATCGGGGATGTCGCGGAGCAGCGCCATGGTGGACCCCATGTTCGTGGGGTTGGCGCCGATCACGGCGAGTCCGATGCTCATCGACAGGCTCCCTTGATTGGCTCTCCTCGACGCTCACGACGCCCGATCATACCATCTGGGGCGGCCCGGGCCTGCGCAAGCCGTCTGTAGTCACTTCGTGGCTCTGCTCTCTTACCCCGAGCATCAGCCTGCATCGCATCGGCGCGCTTGGCGAGGAGGGTACGCGGCAGGTCGAGGCGCGTCTGCGGATCGCCGTGGGAGCATAGAGGGTCACGGTCATCGGCCGGGGTCACGCCGAAGGCGGGATGGCACAGAACAGGGCGACTGAGGAGGGGGGCAGCACGGCTTCCGCGACGCGCTCGTACGGCTCATGCTCGGGCCGCTAGACGCTTCGATAGCAGGCAGAACGACGTGAACCAGTATCGGAGGCCGACCGAGCGGTAGATCAGCCGGGCGGGGTCGTATATGGGGGTCGCGGTGAATCCGTATTCGGCGCCTTGACGGACGACCTCCTCCATGCCGAGGTGACACAACGCCTTGCCGATGCCTCGGTTGCGGAACATGTGGAGCACTCGGGGCACACATCCGCCGTGCGTCCGCCCGAGCCCATCCCTACCCGTGGCGCATTCCGGTAGCCATCCAACGATCACGCCCTCGTACAGGGCGACGAACGTGCTCTGCCCGTCGAACGGCTTGGGCGGCAGATTCGTATCAAAGCGACGCATTCTGGCGAACCGCTCGTGGTCTACCTTCTCGATCTCGATGGTATCTTCTGCTCTCAGCCGGTCGATCTTGGCGTAGATCTCCGATTGGACGCGGAAATCCCCGAGCAGGCCCCCAAGGCAGACCTGGTATGCATGTACGGGAGCCGCAGGATTCCAGTCGCTCTCCCACGCAAATCCCGCGTCGAGCAGGGCCAGGTGGACCGGGTTCTCGACTTCCAGACCTTTGCTCCAGTCTGGGGTAGCGACTACACGCGACATCCCCATCCGACGGAAGCGTCCGAGGATCTCCTGCACTATGGCAGCCGCGGCCGCCCTCCCTTGGCCGTCACGTCGCACGAAGGCTGAGAGGACGTTTCCCGCGTTCTTTTGCGGGTCCACGGATGCGACAAGGATGCCCGCGACCTGCCCGCCGTCTTCCGCAATGACAACGGTCTCGTCCGTGACCTCGCCAGCCCAGCGCCTACTGTGATCACCGCCCAACCCGTCGCGTAGAGAGCCGGTAAAGTGGTCCGGCGTCGGGCCGGGGGAGGGCTCCATGTTGTCCTGATAGCCGTCTGGACGAATGACGTACGGCAGGTCGGCGTAAATCGACCACCAGAGCTCCGCGTAAGCATCCGTAGCCGCATCTGTGAAAGGGACGATCTTCATGCCTGTGTCTCCGCTTGCGGCGCCGTCCACACCCCAGAGCGGATGCGGGGCCGGCGCCGTTCCGTGTGGTGAACAGAACGGCTGCTCCGCTCAGTTGGCAGCGGGCCGTAAGCATGTCAGACGCCCGATTCGCTCGCGTCGCGGCGGCGTGAGACCTTACCAGGGCGCCGCAACGCCAGTTTCGCGAGCGACATCCTCCAACAGCTCAACGTGGCTGCGGTCTAGTGGAACACCGGCGTCCGCCCACGCGCGCTCCCGCTGCCATTCAAGCGTGCCGGCCAGTTCCGCGGAGCTTTCGCCCGGCAATGGTGGAAGGTCGCAGCTTTCAGACATGACACGGGTCACGTGTTCGCGGAATGTCGCCGGATCGCCGAAGACATCCGGCCGAAACGCGATGAGGAGGAGCCCCCGCGTCGCCGCCGTGTATGGCGCGCCCATGTCGCCAGCGGGCAGGGCTCCGGCGAGGAGTCCGCCCAGTAGCGTCGCGACGTACGTAATACCGAGGCCCTTGAATACGCCGGCCGGGAAGTGCGCCATCGCGAGCTCAAGAGCCGACCGGTCGAACAGGTTCGCGTTCATGTCGAGCACGAACGGAGGCCCTTCGGCGGAAGGTACCCCGAAGCACATCGCCGGATAGCCCACCGCGTCGTAGATCGTCGTGTCAGGTCTTCGCTCCGGCGGGTTCCAGTCCCGAGTCGCGGCGACGGCGAAGCACGCTAGCGAGTCGTGGAGCAACCGGCGTGCGTAGATCCCCAGACTGCCGACATGGCCATGGTGGCGCGTGCCGACCATGGCGACATCGTTCGCCAGCGCCTTAGTGACCGCAATCTCGTCGGCCCGAGTTGCGACCAAGTACCCCAGCCCACCGTCGCCGTCGAGCGTCGCAGTGGCGTGGGATTCCCGCACCACGGACAGGGCGGGCCGCCGATTGATGGTCCCGGATCGGTACTCGTCCACGTACCGACGCATCGCGCGTGTGCCGTGACTGAACACCCCACGCATGTCCACCTGTACCAGACAGTCTGCGATGCACGCTGCCTCATCTTCAGGAACGCCCACACGTTGGAGTATCTCAGTAATCATCGCCCGCAGATCGTCGGGCATCACACGCAAGATTGGGTCCGCTGACTGCTCCACGGGAAGTACCTCGAGGTTCTGCGGCGCCGCGGGTGACTGAAATGACGCCTCTGCCCAGTCCCAGGAGCGGATGCACAGCCGCTCGCCCTCGAGGATTGAACGCGAGAGTCACGGCGCGCGACGGGGCGGACGGCCCGCCACACATCCGTGTTGCGGCGCCCTCTGCGCAGCGTACGGATTGCCCGGTGTCCTCATCAGCGCCGCGTCGGCCTATCGGGACGAGAAGAAACGCCCGTCCTTGCTCGCCTTGGTCGATCGACAGGTGTCGGTCGCGCGCAGTTGGTCGAGCAAGCGTTCATCCTCGGCGGACAATGGCAGGTGGTCGAGGATCGAGGCCGCGTTCCGAAGCTGCGACGCGTCCGCGGCTCCCACGAGAACTGACGTCACGTGTCGATGCGACAGATTCCACTTCAACGCCGCGCGGGCGAGCGCGTCGCGATCGACGATCCCGGCCTCGCCGCCCATGCGAAACAGGGCGCCTTTCAGGAAGGCTTCCCGCGTCACGACGCCCATCCCGCGTTCCGCCGCGGCCGGCAGCACGTTCTCGACGGCTCCCGCGTCCGCGAAGTTGAAGTTGATCGCGATCGAATCGAAGTGGCCCGACTCGATCTGCCGAAGGTAAGTGCCTTCGCTCGAGAACGTGTCGCACCCGGCGCGGCCGATCAGCCCTGCATCCCGCAAGCGGGCGACGTTCTCGCCGATCTTATCCAGGTAGTCCGGGTCGTTGTCTAGGGCGGGCTGGAGGAAGGGGACGTTGAGCACGTCGATTCTCTCTCGCTGTAGGAGCTGCAAGATGCGCTCCGCCTCCGCACGCAGCTCATCGTACTGCGCCATCCGAGCGTTGTAGGGGTCGTAGCCATACCCCATCCCCTGTGGACGCGTGTGCACGAACACGTCATGCGGCGGGGGATCGTCGCGCAGATTACGCCCCAGCGCCTCCTGCTCGGGATCGATCGTCACATCGAGAAAGTTGATCCCGAGGCGATACGCCTCTTGCAGCGTTTCACGTCGCTGGCGTTCGCCGTACCCCTTGCCGATGTACCCGGCTTTCGTCGCGTCCCCGTGGTCTTCGTTGAATCCGCGCGAGCTTCCGTTTGCCAGATACTCGTGTCCGCCAAGCGCCAACACGGATACCGATAGACTCCCGAGCGGCCGATAGAGCATGGGATTTCCTTGCGATGGCCAGGCGACGCCGTCAGCGAACGCGCAATTGTCGTCGTACGCGCGATCGCGCCACAACTCCACGCCGACGGAGTCTGACGTCACAGCGGACATGCCGTCGGTACAGAGGGCGGCGCCTTCCTCCCGAGTTGCTCAGCGGACAGCGCAAGGCGCGCCGCCGTCACGCGAGGCGCTTCGTGAACGCGTACGCCGTGTCCACGACCTGGAAGCCGAGGTTGCCGTAGAACGTAATCGCCCGGTAGTTCGTCACGCCCGTGCTGACCGTCGCCTGCCGATATCCCATGCCGCTCAGTTCGTGCAGGACGGACAGAAGCAGGTAGCGCCCCCAGCCTCGGCCCTGGAAATTCCCGTGGACGCTGAGCCACGAGATGTAGAACGTGGCCTGCGCGTCTTCCGCCTGAGTCCACTGGCCGACACTGTTCGTCTCGCAGACGCCCATCCGGTCGCCGGCGCCCTCCAGCCGCATACGAAACCGCACGTTTGGCAGCCGGCCGTCGCCTTCTGTCCGCTCAACGTCGACTGACAGCTTTTCGTCCGGCTTGTCCGGTCGCGCCACGTCGTAATCCGGCCAGACGAAGAAGACCTCCCCTGGGGAGGTCCCCGACCCATCACGCCCGCTGGCCTGCCCCTAGTTTCTGATCGGGATAGGGGCGGCAGGTTGTCCCTGCCGATCCCCTCCCACACCACCCGGCATG
>NYZG01000098.1 GCA_002687025.1 Candidatus Poribacteria bacterium | reverse complement strand
GGGCGATCACGCTCTCGCGGGCGGTGATGCGCACGATCCGTCAGAACCTGTTCTGGGCGTTCGGGTACAACGTCGTGCTCATCCCGATAGCGGCGGGAGCGCTGATGCTTGTTCCCATGGCGCCGACGTTCCTGAGGGAGCTGCACCCCATCCTGGCGGCGCTCGCGATGGCCTTCTCATCCGTCTCGGTGGTGCTCAACAGCCTCCGCCTCAAAGCTGTGCGGATCGGCGGATGAATCTCGCGCTCGGCCGATGCCCCCGCGTCTCCGCGTCGGTCATCTGCGTCCTCGCCCTGTGGTGTGTGGCCGGCCGCGCCGTGGGAGCATTCCAAGATTCCTTCGCGAGCGCGCGCACCCTCGCCATCGGTGGCGCTGGGGTCGGCATCGTCGGAGACCCAGACAGCCTTGCCATCAACCCGGCCGGCCTCGCGGACGTTGGAGCGGACGGGCGACGACAGCGTCTCAGCGCATCGTACGGCGGCCTGTTCGTGGGGTTGAGCGACGGCCGTTCCATCACGCAGTCGTACGTAGGCTACGGTGTGGCTCCAGGCGCCGGCGTGGCTTGGAAGCATCTCGACGCGGGCGGGCTCTACTCGGAGGATCGGGTCGCCGTGGGCGGCGCGCGACGGCTGGGATCTTCCGGCCGCCTGGCCCTGGGGGCCGAGGTGGAGCTCATGGCGTGGGACGCCGCGCCGACCACCGGCGCCTCCGGCGCCGTGGTCGAGGACCTGGCCGGCCCCACGCGGCTGGGTGTGACCGTAGGGGCAATCTACACGTTGACTACCACGGAGGCCGTTCGAGTTCCGGTCGGCATCGCATTGCACCACATCAACCGGCCGGACGTGGTGTCGCAAAGCTCCGTGGTCGAGGAGCGACTGCCGGTGCGGACGGTGTTCGGCATCGGCGCCGTGAGCGCGCGCGCGTTGTGGGCGTTCGACATCGCGCTGGAGCGCGAGGACGTGGACGTCCGCACGGGCGTCGAGTGGCAGGCCGTCCCTGGCGCGCTGTTCCTCCGCGGGGGTCTGCGCCTGGAGGGGCTCGCTCTGGGGGCCAACCTCACCTTCGGGGCGGGCGTCCGTGTGAGCGAGGCGGTTCGGGGTGATTACGCATTCTGGTTGCCCCTCGTCGGGGTGTCCGAGACGCTCGGGAGCCACCGTGTCAGCATCGCGTATGCGTTCTGAGGGGCCCCGTCGCCGTTCCTCGGGGTTCGGTATGGTCGCGCTGCTTGCGATGCTTCCGACGCTCGCCTGGTGCCAACTCACCGACCCGCTGGGGAACGAGTTGCCCTTTGGCGGCGGCACGCCGCTGTATTCGTTCGACGCGTCGTACGAGCTTCTGGGCGGCGAATCTGGCGTCCGGCGCGAGAAGCAGTTCCGCGAGAAGACCGAGGGCCTCAACCACTACACGTTCGACATCCGTCGCCCCAACATCCGTCACCAGTTGACCATCGGGAACTTCGCGTCGAAGTTCTCTTCGTTCGGGCTGAACAAGGAGCTGTTCGACGCCATGCGCTGGACCGTGACGGTACCTCGCGCGCGCGGTTCCGCCACGGGAATCCTGGCCCGACTCACGAGCAACACCTTCGACGTCAATGGCAACCCGATCGAGGGCCACGACATTCGGAGCACGGGCGACTGGTTCCTGGCAGGGCTCCGCGCGGAGGCAAACTTGGGCGCGTGGTACGTGGACGTCGGCGATACGGAAGTCGCCATCCCTCTCCCGCAGCTCGGGGTGAGTATCGCGAACCGCTTCTTCACCAACTACGACCTGGCGAGGACGACCAACCCGTTCCAGGGCGTCACTGTGGCAACTCCGCCGAGTGAACTACTGCTGCGCTTCCGCGACGACTCACCCGACGATGGCCACGGCGCCCGCGTGTACCGCGTCCGAGTGCTGATGGACGGCGAGCCCCGGTTCGACTTCGAGGCGGGCTCCGAGCCACCCGGGGTACTCGACCTGCCCACGTCGAGTCGCGTGTCCCCTGACGGCGATTCACGCGTGGCGGACGCCGAGGCGTCGTTCACCTATCGCTTCCCGCTGCTCAACGCGCAGGACATCGGGTCGGTTGAGTTCATCGTCGAGGTCTCGGGCGACTACCTCGCGGAGCTCTCCGCGGACGGCACGTCGTTCATGCGGCGGCTGCAGGCGAAGGGGAACGTGCGGGACGACTCGAACCGACATTTGGAGCGGTTCGTCTACGGGGAGCTGACAGACGAAACGACCTTCGGCTTCGACGTGCAGACGACGCTCTGGGAGTTCGCGATCGAGGGAGAGCGCACATGGTATACGCGCACGGTGCAGTATCCGATTTACCAAGCGGCCCGGGAGCAGGACACCGTTGGCGCGTGGTACCTCGACATAAACCGGCGTTTCGGGCCCTTGTTCTGGCGGGGCGAATACACGCATCTCGACCCGTTCTTCGCGGCGTCCAACTTCGTCGACGACAACGACAACGACGACCCCTATCTCGATGCCCGCGAGCCTTCGGTGCCTTTCGCAGGTAGCGACAGAGATGACCGCGACCGCGACGGCATCAAGGACTGGGACGACGACTTCCTGCTCTTCGGGGCGGACCCGCCTCGGTTTGTCCTCGGGCTGAACCGCGAGTCCATAGACTTCAACAACAATGGCGTCCCGGACAGCCTCGAGGACGACGCCGACCCCAACTACCGCCTCGATTACGACGAGGGCACGAGCGGGTTCCACACATACGCCATCTTCGACGTGCCTGCCGCGCGAGGACTGTCGCTGATACCTGGCTACTACGAGAAGAATGCGCTGACGACGGGGGCGAACGCGCGCGGCCTGTACAACGTCGTCAGCTATGAACCGGACCCGATTCCGGGCTTCGGCCGTGCCCGCGCGCGGTATACGCTGCGCCGCGCGCACGACCGCATCGCCGACAACATGGTCCGTGGCGGCCGCATCATCGAGGACGACCTGCGCCTGGGCGATTACCTGGGCAACATCTTCACGGTGATCGTGGATTACGACAACGTTCCAGACCTCACCATCACGACGAAGTTCAAGTACGAGTACAATAACCTGTTCAACCTCGGCCGGAAGGTCGTCGACGCGCAGCTGATCCACCAAGTCCGCTACCGGTACCGGTTGCGCGACGACCTCACGATATCGCCGGCATTCCGTAGCGATCGCGTGCTTGCCTTCGCGACGCCGTTCCGGTCGAGTGACGAGGAGAACTCCATCCGCAACGCCTTCTTGGTTACGCTCAGGCACAAGGTGGCGGAGGAGTTGCAGTTGAGCGCGGGGGCGCAGTACCTGACGTGGCGCGACTTCCGCGAGTCGCGCAACGACTTCAACCGGCGCGTGGGGTTCCTGGAGCTCGTCCTTCAAGGCGAAGCCGCGGGACAGCCGCTGGGCCTGATCGCGACCATGGACTTCGTGTCGCAGTCTTTCCTGCAGCCGGTCGGTGGGGACTTGCGCTCGACGAACATCACCGCCCGCCTGTTCATACGGTAGGACGCGAGATGGACGCACGGCTTCTCGTCATGCTTGCCGGTTTGGGTCTCCTGGGCTTCCTGTTCTACCCGCGGCCGGACGCGCCACCCCCGCCGGGAAGCGTGGCGTGGGTGACGACCGCCCGACGCATGCAGGGGGAGCCCTTGCGCCTTGCGGGCCCGCAGCGCCCCGACCCACCCGTAGAGACGGTGGACCTCGGGTTCGTGTACCGGGTCGCCCGCATGGAGCTCCTGTTCGCGAACGCGACCGAGAGCGGCCCGAAGCTGTACGAGGCGCTCGCCAGCCCGTCGCGCGAAGGGCCGTACCGTCGGATGTTCACCTTCCACGGGTCGTCGCGGGCGTATCCGTACACGGTGCAACGCTTCCCCGACAGCCACGAAGCGCGCTGGGTGCAGGTCGTCGTAGGCGACTGGTTCAGCGGGAGGCCCAGTGTCGAATCTCTCCGTGTGGGCCCGTTGTACCGCAGGGCGTGGAACCCGATCGAGTCGGTCAGGACATCGCACAACACACAGGACGCGGACATGCTCCTCGACGGCCTCCGCGACGAGAGCTCGCGGTGGGCCGGCGCGCGCGTCGAGGAGGCGACCACTGAGCTGGACGGTGAACAGAGGACCGAGCGCGCCTTCCTTCCACCGGGCGATGACGTGACGATCGTCGCCGATCTCGGGGCCACGCGCGCGGTGCACGGCGTGCGCGTGACGTCCGATGGCGGCGGCTTCGGCCTGCGAGGATACAGACTGGCCCTGAGCGAGGTCGGAGTGACGTTCGCGGATGTGTTCTCCTCGGGTGAGTTGCCCGACGAGTCGCGCTCCTTCCCGTATGCGCTGGAGACGCCGTCACGCGCGAGGTACGTGCGATGGACGGTCGCCAACGGCGCGTGGCACGGCGACTACCCGGCCTTGCGCGAGGTGGAAGTGTTCACCGACCGCTACCGTCTGCCCCCCGCAGGCGCCGCGAAGATGCAGGACCACACGCCGATCCTCGTCCGAGAGGACAACTGCGGCGTCGACAACCGACGGGCGCCGAACCTGACGCAGGGCTTCGCGTTCGATCGCGGCGAAGGAGACGAGGAGTCTCGGCATGTGTGGCGACAGTCGGAGGACATCGAAGGCGAGGCGTCGGAGATGCAGCGATCGTTCGCCTATCACTACGACACGCTCCGCCTGAGCTACACGGGCTTGCGGCCGGACAGGCTGTATTGGCTGCAGACGCAGTATCTCCAGGACAAGGCGACGACCCGGCGACAGAATCTGCTCGCGGATGGCTACCTGCTGCACGGCGATGAGACCAGCGTCCCGAACGGGCCGTCCGACCCGTACACGTTCGCCATCCCCCGAGACGCCGTGACCGACGGGGCCCTGGAGGTCGAGGTGAACCGCCTCGCGGGGCCTAACGCTGTTCTGTCCGCAGTCTGGCTGTACGAGGCCCGGCCGGCGATCGAGGGCGATGCTCGCGGGGACGAGATCGCGCCGGTCAAAATCACGCAGGCGTCGGGGCCTAAGGACATCGACGGCTCCCTGGCGGAATGGGATCTGGTCTATCCCCTGACGTCCATGCGGGACGACGGCCCTCGCGCGTACGCAGAATGGGACGCCGGGAGCTTGTACATCGCCGTGGTGGCGTCGGCGTCGATCTTCCCTAACGGATCCGCAGTGGCCGACACCGTCGATCTGTTCATCGACTCGACGAACGCGCGGTCACCGGCGCTCTACCGGAGCGGCGACGTCCACGTGCGCATATACCGATACGGCAGTGGGCGTGAGGTCGCCAGGTACGTGACGCACTTCTCGGAGGAGGCGCCCCCGCGGGCGAACCCGCCTCCGATCGACATCGCCTCCGCGGCGCGGGACGGCGACTACATTCTCGAAACGCGTCTCCCAAGGGCCGGGCTCCTGGATGAGTGGTCGCCCGGCCCCGGCGGGCGCTTCGGCATCAACTTCATCGTGTCGACGCGTCCCGAACGCCGATGGTGGCTGGCTGCGGAGCGACGGGACGACCCGCCGATACGCTGGCGAGAGGCGCGTATGATCGGCTCCGTGCGCGCGGAGGCGTGGCTGGGGGCCGAGGTGCTCGCAGACTCGACATTCTACGCGGGCGACGACCTGCTCGTGGTGGTGCGAGACCCGGACGCCAATTCCGACCCCTCCACGGTGGAGGAGGTCACCGCGCGCGTCGCTGGATCGCTTCTCGGCGGATCGCGGGATGTGGCGCTTCGTGAGGTCCGCCGCGGCGCGCTGGCCGACGGCGGCCCGGCGACCGGCCTTACACCGGACGGCGAGTACTTCGCCGCGCTCCTCGGCACGCGTCACGTGGACAGCGTCGGCGCGGTCACCGGGATGGCCGTCGCGGGTGGCGAGGTCTTGACGGTGAGCTATGCGGACCGATTCGCCGGCCCCGGCGGCGAGACGGCGGAGATCGCCGCTTCCTCGACCGTCGCGACCGGGAGCGATGGGGCGATAACGCTCCACGACGCCACGGGCGGCGGCATCGGCACGTTCCGCGCGGGCGAGACGATCCATGTTGCCCTCGCCGATGACGACCTTCCGCGGGTTGGCGCCGGCGACGAGGCGCCGACGGCAGCAGTCGCCGCACGGGCCACGGCGCCGGGCGACCCGACGGCGTTCGACGAGGAGATGCTTACCCTCACGCTGGGCGAAGCGGGCGAACTCGTCGGCTCCATCGTCACCGCGTATTCCGAGTCCGCCACAGCGGGAGATGGCGTCCTCCAGGTCCGGGGCATGGACCGGGTCGAGGCCGTGTACAGCGACCGCGTACAGGCCAGCGGCGCCACGAACGTGGATGTCATCGACGCGGCGCGCGTGGCCATTGGGTCTACGGCGCGGCTCACCGTGCGAGGCGCCGGGGGTGAGGCCTCCCCAAACGCCGTAGGGCCGACTCCGGTGGCGGCGGGCTCCCCCATCATCGTGCTCGTTGAGGACGCCGACGCGAACCACGACAGCGGGCTCGTAGACGTCGTCGCGGTGGACATGGCGACGGACACACGCGGCGACGCCCTGCGGGTAGTGCTTTCAGAAACCGACATCGACACCGGCGTGTTCCAGGCGCTTGCTCCCACCACGTACGCCGCGGCCGTCGACCTGACGAACGAGGCGCTGGAACTCACTGGGTCCGAGATCGTGACGGCCACGTACATCGACGAAATCAGGGGGTCTGGAGCAACGAACGTGGCGACGGTTGCCGCCGCGGTCGTCGAAACCGGCGGGGACGCGACGCTTGCCATCGTCCGCGCGGACTACGTGCAGATGGCCCCGCGCCTGAATGCGGGCGCCACCGTGTATCTCCGGCTAGTCGAGCCGGACGCGCGCGTCACGGACCTGGCGGTCGAGGCCCGCAGCCTTCGCACGGGTGACATGGAGCGTGTGCGTCTCGCAGCGTCGGCGGCCGGCGCGGCCGAGTACGTCGGCTCATTCCCAACCGCGTACGCCATAGCCGGCTCCCCCGGCGACGGCACGCTCGCAGTGGTAGGCGACGATGTCGTCCAGGTTACATACCTGGACGCCCTCCGCGCCTCGGGAGCCACTGCCACTCCCGTGGTGGCGCAGGCGGGTATCAACACGGGCAATGACGGTCTGCTCGTTCTCCCGCCCGGTTCCGACGTGTCGCTCAGGGCGGGCGATCCCCTGGTAGTCGAGGTGCGTGACGCCGACCTGAACGTGCGCAGCGCGGTCTTGGAGGAAACGACGGTGACCGCGCGTGTCGAGCCGGGCGGCGGCGCGGCCGACATTCTGCTGCGCGAAACCGGCGGCGACACCGGGGTCTTCGTTGGCGCAACGCCGACCACCTACGGGGAGGGCCCCGCGACCGACGAAACACTACGCGTCACCGGCCAGAGCGTTGTCACAGTCGCATACATGGACGCAATCCGGGCGGATGGCGAGACACGCGTTCGCCTCCACGCCAGCCGGTACGTGGAGACGGGCGAGGCGGGTCAACTGACACTGCTCTCTCTGGACGGCAGGCGAACGGTCACGCGACTGGCCCCCGGCGACACCGTGCTGGCCCGCGTCGTGGACCCGGATCTGAACACCGACCCGGGCTTCGACGAGTCGGCGCAGATCCGCGCCTCCGGCTCGATCCTTGGCGACACGGTGCTGCTCCCGCTGCGGGAAACCGGCGCCAACACAGGCGTTTTCGAGGTGCGCATCGCCACGGAGCACGTCGTCGATGAGGTCTCGCCGGGCGCCGCAGGCGATCTCGTGCTACAGGTCACGGACAGAGAGCTCGTCACCGTGGCGTACGTCGATGACCTGGCGGACACGGGTGAGACCTTGCGACCTGTCGTGCAATCCGTGGTCGCGAGCGTCGCAGGCGCCGGGACGCTCCTAATTGAGGATGCATACGGCGCCGAACTGGGTCGGTTCCTCGCCGGGGCCTCGCTCTACGTGTCGTTGGACGAGCCGTCGCTCGCCGCGGCGACGGCCACGGTCGGGCCGTCGGTCGAGTTGGCGAGCGTCACGACCGGCGATGCGGTCATCGTGTCGACCGAGGCCGTGCCCGGCGGCCAAGGCCGCTACTGGGGTCGCGTCGCGACGCGCTACGGCGCGACGCCAATCGTCGACGACATCCTCGAGGTGCAGGGCGGCGAGACGGTGCGCGCACGATACACGTCGCCCGGCGCCGCGAACGAAGTGTTCGACACTGCGGCCGTCGCGGCCGGATCACGCGGGACGCTCTCAGTGACGTACGCCGACGGGAGGCCGCTAGCGACGTTCACGCCGGGCGCAGACATCCACGTGCGGCTGGAGGACCTCGACCGAGACGTGTCGCCGCTGCAAGCCGACGACGTCGAGGCCCGCGTGACGGCCCAGGGCGGCGAATGGCGAACCGTAAGCCTGGTCGAGACCGGCGAGGCCACGGGCGTCTTCCGTGGCGTTGTCCCGACTACCGTCACATTCGACCCCGCCTCCCCGGCCGATGGGCCGTTGCCTCTGCGCGGCGGCGAACCGGTCACCGTGACGTACCGGGACCCGCTCACTGCTACCGGCCAGACCGACGTCGAGGTGACGGCGCCTTGCCGCGCGCGGCGTATTGGCGCTGCGCCGTACACCGAAGAGCAGATCGTCATCGATGGCATCCCGGAGCGTTGGCCGTTGGAGGACGCAATGGCTCCGGCAGAAGGCGGGGCCATCGTGTGGACGCAGTGGAGCCGTGACGCGCTTTACGTTTTCGCGGAAGTCGTCGACGACGATGTCCGAGTGGCCGACGTCACCCGTTGGCACGAGGGATCAGACGCCATTGAGCTGCACTTCGACATCGACATCGACCGCCAAGGCCCTCCAACGCACCTCGGGGGCTCGTCGTCGTCGGCCGAGCACGTGTTCTGGATATGCCCCACGGGGGGCGGCATCACGGGCGAGGAGCCCTATGTCGGCAGGGCGCAACCCAACTTGGCGCACAACTATGGGCCGATCGACATCGCGGTTCGCGTGGGGGACGGCGGCTATTCGCTGGAGGCGCGGATACCGTTCCACACGGCGCTGCCTGGGTTCGACCCCATCACGTCGGCCCGTCGTGACCGCCTCGGATTCAACTACCTGCTCTACCGCTCGGCCGCTCCGCAAGTGTGGTGGGCGCCCCTGACGGCGCCTTCTGACCCCGCGGGCCAGGCCGGCATGCTGTACCTGACGCGGCCTGGTAGCTAGACCGTCGGGTTGCCGCCGCGGCCGGGCTCAGCTATACACGTGCTGGCGGCCTCGCACCCCGGATGAATCTACAGGAAAGCCCACACATGGCCATCAGCACGTTGGTATTCGGCGGCGGACAGATACACGACTGGCGCGCGGTACAGCCGCCCGTAGTGAGTGCGCTCGAGGCCGACGGCGGCTTCGACATCACGACGGCGCAGGAGGACCTGTCGATTCTCGAAGGCGACGGCCTCGCGCCCTACGCGGCGTTGGTCTTCCACTACACGATCGGGGAGATCACGGACGCCCAGCGCGACGGGCTGTCGAGTTGGCTGGCGGCCGGGGGAGGGTACGTCGGCATCCACAGCGCCGCCGACTCGTTCCGCGACGACCCGGACTACAAGAACCTCGTGGGCGGGCACTTCATCACACACCCTCGGTACCGCGAGTACCAGGTGTCGGTCGCAGACCCGGATCACGCCATCATGGACGGCGTCGACGAGGAGTTCATGGTCACCGACGAGCAGTACATCCTGGATTACGACCCGCGGGTGCACGTGCTTGCGAACGCCCTCTACAAGGGGCAGCTTGCGCCGGTTGCGTGGACGAAACCCCACGGCGCGGGGCGCGTGTTCTACCTTGCCCTGGGCCACGACGGCCCGGCCTGCGAGCACGCGATGTTCGCGAGGATGCTGGTGAATGGCACGCGCTGGGCGGGCAGCCCGGACGCGTAGTCGCGAGCCGCCCGTCGCCGCCGCTCGCTAGCGGCGGCGCTTCTTTGTCTTGTTCTTGTCGTCGTCGTCGTCCTTCTTCGTGTTGGACGATTTCGACCGCGTAGTGGTCTTCGACTTCGTAGAGGAGCTCGACTTCCTCGGGGCCTCTTTCTTCCGCTCAGTTGTGGTCGAGTGGCGGCTCTTGGTCGTCGTCGATCGCGTAGACCGGGACGGCGTCGCGGAGGTCCTGGCCCGCGTTGTCGTCGAGCGGGAGGGGTTCGTCGACGGGTACACACGGCGCTTCGTGTAGTCAGCGCCCGCC
>NYZG01000097.1 GCA_002687025.1 Candidatus Poribacteria bacterium | reverse complement strand
TGGCGGCCGCGATGGCGGCCAAGGGCTTCGATGCGAAGGCCGTCGCAGCGATCGCGGCCGGGCGCGTGCCACGCGATGTCGCACATCACGTGTCGCGGGGCCGCGCGCACGGGGCCGATGCCAGGGCCCCGATCGAGATTCTCGGCGTCATCGCCGACATCCTCTTCAGTCTGCTGTAGATACATGAAGACTGCTCAGGGCCTGTGGCTGCCCGCCCGGGGTATGTTGGGCCGCGCGCGATCCAGACCGGCTGACGTCGTGTGCGTGACGCGTCACGCCGGTCTGGCGGCTCCGTTCTTGCGCCTTGGCCCCGGCCCGACGATATTGCGGGAAGGTGACTGAGTGGTGCCCTGCCAGCGCCGGAGGGTTGCATGTCCGCCCCACGTGTCGAAGCCGGCCGACAATGCCCCGCGTGCGCCGATCAGCGCATGCGGAAGCTGACGCCCGACGGCGTGCTGACGCTGGACCACTGTGGGCAGTGCGGCGGCGTGTGGTTCGACGGGGGTGAGGCCGTGGTCTTGGGCGAACGTCGCTCCAGGGAATTCGAGTGGCCTGCCGTCCCGCCTGGCGACCAGCACACACGGTGCCGGGATTGCGGCGACGTCATCGGCCGGGATGCCGAAAAGTGCGCCACATGCGGCCACGCGAACGTCGTGGACTGCCCGGTCTGTCACGAGTGGATGGCGGTCATCGTGCACAGGGCTCTGCGGGTCGACCATTGCCGGCAGTGCCGCGGCTTCTGGTTCGACGCCAGGGAGATGTCAGCCCTTCGGGCCGCCATGTCGCTGGACTACCAGGCCGGCGCTGCGTGGGCCGCCCTGATGTTGGCGTCTGACTCCGAGGACCCCGATGCCGCGTCGGCGGCCACGACGCGTCGACGGAAAGGCCGACCGGAGGTCGTCGCTCTGATACGGTCTCGGTCCGACGACGAACACTGGCTTGCCCCCCTCGCGGCCGAACTCGGCGCCGATATCCTGCTAGACCTCGTGCTAGAGGTCCTCTTCGGCATCCTATCCCCGTGAAACGCTTACTACACCGTATGCCTTCCAGCCACGATCTCCGCGCGTCTTGACGCGTTGACGATGCCCGGCTCCGCGCCCATATACGCTATGCCTGCGGAACGCGTGACCAGCCGTGGCGTGGGCCGACCTCGCGAAGGCGAATCGCGCACGGCATGTCATCCGTTCTCTCAGGCAGGAGGGACGTTGCACAGCTACGCCGACAGGGGGAGCCGCCATGCGCGGGTCGGCGCGACCACGGAGACGGCGACATGGCAGATGCAGGCTTGAAGCAGCCAACACGGGTGGTGCTCGAGGACGTGCCACCGGTGGGCTTCTACCCATACATGCAAGAACGCGATCCCGGCCGCGGCCCCGAGGACGTGCCGCTGGCGTCCGCGCTTCGGGCGTGCGTCGCGTACCTCTCGAACGACGACGGGCCGCGGGGCGATTCGGCTCCCGAGTTCACCTACCCGTACTTCATGGGCACGACCGGCGCGGCTTTCCGACTGAGCTGGAAGGACGGCTGGCACGACGACAACTGCGCCGCATGGCTGGCCTCGGACGACATCCTCGCCGTGTTCCGCCGCGGCTTCTCTGCGGCCGGATACGAAGCGGAGATCATCTGTGGCGCGGAGCAGGGAAAGGACTCCTTCCGTGACCGTGTTGTCGAGACCATCGCGGGACGGGGTCATCCCGTCATCGCGCACGGCGTCGTCGGCCCGCCCGAGGAGGCGATCATCACCGGCTACGACGACGACGGCGATGTCGTCATCGGATGGAGCTTCTTCCAGGACCACGAGCCGTACTCCTCCGAGGGCGAGTTCGAGCCCAACGGAATGTTCCGCAAGCGCGGCTGGGTCGAGGACACGTGGGATCTCATGCTCTTCGGGGAGCCGATTGAGCTGCCGCCGGCAACAGACATCTACCGCGACGCGCTGGCCTGGGCGCTCGAAGTGATGCGCACGCCCCTAACCTACGGCGACCGGCACAACGGCATCGCCGCGTTCGACGCGTGGGCCGCCCAACTCCTGCGCGACGAGGATTTCGAGACGGACGACATGAGCGTCTTGCGGCGACGCTTCTCGCCACACGACGACAACGTGCTCGTAGTAGCAGAGGGGCGGCACTACGGGTCGGTGTTCCTCGGGCAAGCGGCAAGCGCGCTGCCCGCCGCGGGTTCCGAGCTGGAGGCGGCCGCCGACTGCTGTACCGCGCAGCACGACCGCATGTGGAAGGTGTGGGGATGCCTGGGCGGCAACGGGCGCTCGGACGCCCACGTCCGCAAGATGGCCGACCCGAGCGCCCGTCGCGAGATCGTGACGCTGCTCCGCCAGGCGCGAGAGGAGGATGAACGCGTCGCCGGGTACATCGAGAACGCGCTAGCGCTGTTGGGATGAGGCGCCGCGATCGTCAGTCGAAACCTGCCCGCTTACGGCCTCGGTAGTAGAGCGCGCTTGGCGCCGGGGATGGGTCGCACGCCTCCGGGAAGGTCGCGGGCAACGGCTTACGTATGACCGCCTCCAGGCGCGCGCGCTGCATGGCGACGACCTCCCCATGCGCGTCGAGGACGTTGTCGTTCTCGTCCGGGTCGGCTGACAGGTCGTACAGCTCTTCCTGCGCGGATGGGTCGCCGAGGCTGACCGTGTAGTTCCAGTCATCGTCGCGAACGGAGGCGCGGCCGGTGGCAGGACCGTTGGCGAATCCGGCCCAGCCTATCACCACGTGGTCGCGAACCGTGTGCGATGGGCGCGTTATGAGCGGCCACACGTCGCTGCCGTCGAACCCGTCGGCGGGGACGCCCAGAAGGCGGAGCAGCGTCGGGGCGAGGTCGTGCGTCTGGACGAAGCCGTCCACGCCGCGTGGCTCCGTATGCCCCGGGTGACGTACGAGCCAGTTGATCTGCGTGTTGTACGGGTGCAGCCGACCCGCCCCCTTGCCGAAGGCGCCGTGATCCAAGACCTGCGTGCCGTGATCCGACATCACCATGACGATCGTGTCGTCCCAGAGATTCAGCCGGCTCAGCCTGTCCATCAGATGGCCTGCCCACCGATCCACGAGCGTCACCTCGCCGAAGTATAAGGCCCTGATCCTGTCGCGTTCGGCATCCGTGCGGCCGTCGCCGTCGTTCGCGGCGCCGGGGTTGATGAACTCCTTGCCGTCGTAGTCGGGCATGTAGCGGTCGGCGTATTCGGACGGTGGGTCCCACGGCTCGTGGGGATCGAACGAGTCTACCCAGAGGAAGAAGGGCGAGTTCCCGGCGTTCTCGTCGAGCCAATCGGCGGCGCGCCGGAAGACGCGTGCGCAACTGTAGTCCTCCTCGGACTGCCGGAACCGCTGGTTGTGGAGGTACTGGGCCAGGCCGACGTGGCGATCCCAGTCGATCGGCTCGCGGACGTGGCGCCGCATCAAGTCGACGATGGCCTCGCGTGAGCCGAAACGCCAGTTGTCGCTCTCCTGGCCGCGGATGAAATCGTACGTGGCGAAGCCGCGCGTGTAGTTCATCGTCGGCTTGAACATGTGGTACGTGTCGGCCACGAGCCCGGTGAGGTAGCCGCGTCCGAGCAGAATCTCGGCGAGCGTGTCCTGATCGGGCGGCATCTTGTGCCAGCCGGGGGCGTGGTGCCAGTGCCCACGTCGGTCGAAGTTGAAGCGCCACGGAAACGTGCGCATGCCCGTGAAGAGCGACCGGCGGGTCTGGAGCGTCGGCTGACCCTCGCCGAAGGCCCGCTCGAAACGGATGGCGTCGCTCGCGAATTCGTCGAGATGCGGCGTCTCGACGAAGCTCATCCTCCGCCCGTCGCCGACGATGTCGGCGCGGAACGTGTCGAGGCAGATGCAGACGACGTTGAGCGCCGATGCTGACGTACCCATGTGCGCCTCCTGGTAGTCGGGTGTGACGCTCCGGTCTCCCACGAGCCGGGCCGGTATACACCATGCTGTCGTGCCACCCAAGCGCGGAACGCGCGCCGTCCGTGTTGAGCGGGGCGCAAGCTGCTATGATGCGCGCGCGTTGTCTCCCCGCCACGGCCTGAAGTTGGAGGCGCCCAAGATGCGCGGCGTAGTCTTCCTCGGCGATCGACGCGTGCGAATACAGGATTTCGCCGATCCGGAACCCGGCCCCGGTGAGGTCGTCGTACGCATGATGGCGACGGGCATCTGCGGCAGCGATCTGCACGTGTACCGTCGCGACGCCGAGCTGCTTCGCGACGCGGAGCCCACCATCGTCGGCCACGAGCCGAGCGGCGTGGTCGAGACCGTTGGCTCCGGCGTGACGCGCGTCAAGTCCGGCGATCGCGTCTGCGTGAACCACTACCGAAGCTGCGGCCACTGCCGCCACTGCGCCGAGGGCTATCTACAGTGGTGCTCCGACGCGCGCGGCTACGGCGGGCCGATCCACGGCTCCCACGGCGACCTGCTGCTCACGGACGAACGGAACTGCGTCGTGATGCCCGACGAAGTCAGCTTCGTCGACGGCGCGTTCGTCGCTTGCGCGGGCGGGACGGCGTATTCGGGGTTACGCAAGCTGGCCGTGTCCGGGCAATCGACGCTCACGGTGATGGGGCTCGGCCCGGTGGGGCTCAGCGCGGTGCTGATAGGGAAGGCGTTCGGGGCGCGGGTCATCGGCGTGGACGTCATCGAGGAACGCGTCGCGCTTGCGCGGAAGATCGGCGCCGACGAGGCGATCAACGGGGCGACGGAGGATGTCGTCGAGTCGATCCGCGCGATCACGGGCGGCGAAGGCGCCGACGCGCTGTACGAGGCATCGGGCAGCGCGCCCGGCCGACGTCAGGGCATCAAGTCGCTTCGGCGCGGGGGTAAGGGCGTATTCTGCGGCGTTGGGACCGAGGAGGAGACGCTGAATCTCACCGAGATAATCAGCCGCGAGCTCACGCTCATGGGGTCGTTCGTGCTGTCGCTGCGTCTCACGTACGATCTGGTGCAATTCCTCGCGGACAGCCGCCTCAGCTTCGACCCCATCCTCACGCACACGTTCGCCATAGAGGACGGCGAGGAAGCGTACCGCGAGGCGGACGAATCGCGCACGGGGAAGATCGCTTTCACCTGGTGACGCGTGGGATCGTCCCCCGGCCGCCGAAATCGGAGCGCGTGATGTCCATCGCATCCCCCAGCGCCGTGTCGCCCGACACGGGCCGGCAAGTCCTGCCTCACGCAGCCGATTCCTCGACAGACCTCGCCCGTCGGCGACACGCGTGGACGGGCCTCGCCGCGCGACGTTGAGCCACCGCGCGACACAAGGAGCACGACGCGCTGAACACTGTCGGACTCATCGGGGGACCCAGTAGGGAGTCCACAGCGCTCCACTACGAGCTCATCAGCCGGGGTGTCCGGGCGCGTCTCGGCGGGCCGCATTCGGCCCCGACTGTGGTCGTTCGACTTTGCGGAGGCCGGCATGCTGCTGACGCAGGCTGACGTCAGCGTCCCGGTCTTCGACACTACCGAGATCCATGCCCGCGCGGCCGTCGATTTCTGTTTGTCGTAGTCACTTGGGAGGGTGTCGGACATGTTCGGTCAGGATGTCGTGGATCTGTATCACCGCACGGTGGATGCGTCTCTTGCGAGTCTCCCGTTCGACGCGTCGTCACGGGAGGCGTTCTCGGCTTGGCAGAGCGACGCTCGGGCGCGTCTGGGCGCGATCATCGGCGCGCTGCCCTCGGCGCCTGCGAATCTCACGCCGACGCGTGAGGTCGTCGAGGAGACGGGCGCGTACGTTCGGGAGCGTCTCGTCTATGAGACTCGGCCGGGCATGCGCGTGCCGGGTTACCTGCTGACGCCAAAGGGGCTCGACGGGCCCGCGCCCGCCGTCCTGTGCCTGCATGGCCACAGCCGCGGCGGCAAGGAGAACTGCCTGGACGCGGACACGGGATACGCCGCGTTCGCGCCGCAGTTCGCGGAGCGGGGCGTCGTGGCTTTCTGCCCGGACCAGATCGGTTTTGGCGAACGCGTCATGCCGGAGGGCAAAGTCACGTACCACGTGCTCGTGCACGGTCTGAACATGCTCGGAGAGACGCTGATCGGCTGGCGGTACTGGGATCTGCTGTGCGCGATGGAGATCGTGTCCGGGCTCGACACGGTGCGCGAGGACAGGATCGGCGTGATGGGTCTATCCCTCGGCGGGGAGATGACGCTGTTTCTCGCTGCGATGCAGGAGAGGATCGCCGCGGCGTGCGTGGCGTGCTACCTCACGTCACACCGGTCGACGTTTCTCGATTCGTCGCACTGCACGTGCGGGCATCTGTGGGATCTGGCGAGGCAGTTCGAACACGTGGACCTGGCCGCGCTCATCGCGCCGCGTCCGCTGTTCCTGGAGGCAGGCAGCCAGGACCCGTCGTTCCCGTCCGGGGACGCCGCGGCGCTCGTGGATGAACTGCGCTCCGTCTACACGCTGCACGGGAAGCCAGACGTCGACTTGGGCGTGCACGTGCACGGCGGCGGGCATGAGATCAACGGCTCGCAGAGCATCCCGTGGATGGTCGACCGGCTGAGCTAGCGGCTACTTCAGGGCCCCATACGGCAACACCGCGTGTACGCCGCGGACGCCGTTGACCACCTGCGTCACGCGCATGTCGACGACGACGCTCGCCAGCGCCAGCGCGTCCGCACGGCCGAGGCCGTGTTGCTCCTGCATCAGGTCGAGCATACCCACGAGCGCCATGTCCAGCGCTGCGTCCAGATCCTCGTCGAGGCCGAAAGTGACCCAGCCCTCCGCAGTGCGGGCTCTTGGCGCCTGGATCGGCATGTCCGCCAGGACGCGGAAGGTGAGCTCGACGCAGTCGATGGGGCACTCGATGGCCGTGCCGGACACCTCGCCGTCGCCCTGCGCGGCGTGTCCGTCGCCGACCGAGAATAGCCCGCCCTTCACCGCGATCGGCAGATAGAGCGTGCTGCCCGCGACCAGCTCTTTGCAGTCGAAGTTGCCGCCCGTCACGCGTGGTGGGCCCGTGGAGTGCGCGCCGGGCTCGTCCGGGGGCATCCCCATGACGCCCATGAAGGGGCTGAGCGCGACGGTGTGACCGTGCTGATTGCGGCCGGTCATCGTCGTCGCGTCCAACGTCCATCGGTGGTACGCCTGCTCGTCCACGATGCCGAGATGCTCGCGGTGGCCGCCGAAAGTGAATCCCCATGTCCCCGGCCGGATGTCGCCGATGTGCACTTCGAGCGTCATGCCCGGCTCCGTGCCCTCGATCGCGATGGGTCCGCACAGGGCGTGTCCGGCGTCGCCGTCGTTCCTCGGCTCGAACATGGGCGTTTCGCCGAACTCCTCGTGGGGCGGCTCCATGAGCCACGAGGCGTCCAGCGTGCGGAATCGCACCGTGTCGCCGTCGGCCACGGTCAGGATCGGATCCAGCTCGCGCGAGAACTTGCCGTGGAGCGTCCGACGCTCCGGCTGAACGTCGTAGGATGCCATCCGATGTCCTCCTGTGCCGGTCGTAGCCCCGCTAGGGCGTTGAGACGAGGCGCGCGGCGTTCTCGCATAGTAGGAGAGACAGGACGTCGGCGGGAAGGTCCAACGCGTCGAGGAACTCTCGCAGGTCGTTCCCGTGCGCGTCG
Source organism: Candidatus Poribacteria bacterium (assembly GCA_002687025.1). GTDB lineage: Bacteria > Poribacteria > WGA-4E. The sequence continues at coordinate 5,344 of NYZG01000097.1, read as the reverse complement.
CGGCCGTAGAGCAGGCGCGTCGCGTGGCGCAGGATGAATTCGCGGGCGTGGTCGACGTCTCGGCTGAGGGCGGTGAGGCCGGAGCCTGCCGAGAGATCGGCCCATAGGTTCTCGTGTGCGTCGAGCAAGTCGAACAGCCTGCCGCCCGGGACGATCGGCCCGGCGGGGTACGTCGCGGTGTCGTGCTCCGCGCCGCCGCTGATGTATCGCCAGAAGCCGGGAGCGTGTCCGACGAACACCGTTTCGGGGCAGGCTATCAGCGCGCGCTCAAGGGCGCCCATATCACCACCGTACCAGTGGGGTTGGTACACGAGCCGTCCCGCGGCGTCGGACAGATACGGCGCGTCGATGTGTAGCACGACGGGACAGCCGAGCTCGCCCGCCTTGCGGAACAGCTCGATGCCACGCGGATCGTCGAGGAGCATCCGGTAGCTCCACTCGCCGCAGACGCGCACGCCATGGTTGTCGTACGCCGCCTGGAACAGCGCCGGCGCGCTGCCCTCGTGCGGGCAGGGGCAGTAACCAGCGACGAACCGACTCGGGTGTCGGTCGCGCGCGGCCAGGAGCTCCGGGAGCGTCGCGCCCGCGTGCGTGCCGTCCGGGCGGAAGCTCGTGGGGCTGAATGCGCCGTGTGTGCCGGGCACGTCCTCGGACGGCGGCAAGTACCACGTTAGCAGCCACGTGACGTCGATGCCGTATCCGTCCATCTCCGCGACGAGGGCGTCCGCGTCGTAGCCGTGGTAGTTCACGTGGTTGTGCGAGTCGATCACCATGCGCTTGGCCCTGCCCGTCTGCGGAACGGCGTGTCGTCGTGGCGCGTGCCCTGTGCGAGAGGCCCGGTGGCCTCTACGTGAGGGCGCGGACGCGGTTTCGTGGGTGGCGCACGCGCATCTTCCTTCGACGATGCCCGAGTTCCCACTCCTCGGCGCGCCGACTGAGTAAGAGCGAGAACACGCGGCCCCGCGCCGACGACCGTCAGCGGTCGAGAGACATTAGCTCGATGAGATTCTCGACCACTGCGGGGCCGATGTCTCGCCCGACGGACATCGACGCCTCGTACTCGTACAGTGGCAGGTCGAACTGCTCCGCCGCGAGTATGTAGCCGAGCTCGTCGTTCGCGAGGCCGAGGATGAACGGCGACGCGGCCCCGAGACGCTCGCGCATGGCGTCTCGAAGCGCGAATCCCGGGGCCGGCAGCAGCTCCCCTGGAACGGTGGCGATGGCGACGTCACTGAGGCGGATGAGACTCACCTCGGTCTCGACCGTGTCGGCGTTGGGGCCGACCGGGATGACGCCTGCCTCGACCGCGGCGCGGAACTGCGCGTTATCCATCGGCGTCGTGAACACACGCCGGCCGTGGCGCAGGACGGGGTCCTCCAGGACAGACGCGTCGTTCGTCGCGCGGATGGCTGTTTCCGCCACGGCCGCGCCGATGCGCTCGCACTCGGCGAACGTGTTCTCCTCGGACGCCACGGTCACCATCCCGCCCAACGCGCCGTTGATGAACACCGTCACGCCACCGAACGCCTCTTCGACGAGCCGGTAGACGTGCTGCGGATAGTCGGCGGTGATCTGTGTGCTGTCGGACCACAGCGTCTCGGGATGCGCGGTGAAATTGACCAGCGTCGAGATCGTGTCGCCGTCGACATCCACGAAGTGCAGAACGCGGAGCTCGTCGTCGTATTCCGGCACGCGCGCGTTGCGGGCGACACCGTCGGGTATCGTCCGGGCGCCCACCGAGACGCGCGCCGCGCGCCTGTTGGCGTACGCTTCCGCCGCCGCGTCGACGATCTGCGCGGCGAGGAACGCCATGTACTCCTCGTCGACGCCGGTTTCCACCTCGGACGGCCCCCATATGCCGATCGTGTCGGGGCCGGAGTGCTGGTGAGTAGCGCACACGATGAGACCGTCCGCCGGAACGCCACGCCCATCGAGCTCGGCTTTCACGCCAGCGACTCGCTCTCTCGCATACCCAATCACGTCGATGCCGACGAGGATCACCGTCTCGTCGCCCTGCGACATGGCGACGGCGCGGGCGTACAGGTCGTCGTGGACGCCGTCGCTTAGGCGTGGGCTGCGCAGACCCGCGAGATACGCGGGACGCTCGGGCGTCACCACGCGCATGGCCGCTCCCGCGAGGAGCGGCTGCGAAGGCGTCGCGGCGTAGGCGCTCAGCATCACGAGCATCGGCGCGATGAGCATGCTATCGGTCCCTTCCGGGGCATCATACGACGGAGGCCCGCGGGGACCAAGCTGCTGCTCGTGGACCTTTCCGGCCGGCTGACGGTGGGATAGGATGCGCCACGAGCCCACATCCCACTGTCCCACGAACGCCTGGAGTTTGCGCTTGATTCGCTACGCCACCGGGAACCACATCGACTTCGACGCGTTCGTCGAGCTGTACCACGCATCGACGCTGGGCGAGCGGCGCCCGGTGGACGACGAGGAGCGCATGCGTGGCATGCTGGAGAACGCGAATCTGGTCATCACCGCGTGGGACGGCGACCTGCTCGTGGGGCTCGCGCGATCGATCACGGACTTCGTCTATGCGACCTACTTGTCCGACCTGGCGGTGCGCATGTCGCATCAGCGGCAGGGCATCGGCAAGGAACTCATGCGTCGCACGCAGGACGCCGCGCCACGTGCCACGCTCATACTGCTGGCAGCTCCCGCGGCCGACGACTACTACCCGCACGCGGGCTTCACGCGGCATCCGCGCGCGTGGGTATTGGCGTCGGACGAGCGCGTCCGGTAGCGGGCCCGCGCTACGTCGCCAGGTGGTCGGGCGTTTCGCCTCGCAGGACCGCGGCGACATCACGACACAACGACGCCACCACGCGTTCCTGCGCCTCGGCCTTGAGGGCGGCGATGTGCGGTGTGAGGATCACGTCTTCCATGGCGTCGAGAGGGGACGCGTCGGGCGGCTCCGTCGCGCGCACGTCGATCGCCGCTCCCGTAATGCGTTCGCTGATGAGGATGTCACTCACGTCGCGACGCCTCAGGCTCGAGGTACTCGTCGAACCAGCGGAAGAAGCGCGCCCAGAAGTCCGTATGCTTCTCGTTGGACCAGAAGCCCGGCCAGTGGTCCGCCTCGCGGTATTCGGCCAGCGCCACGTCCTTACCGAGCCGGGCGAGGCCGAAATACATCTCCCGGGCTTGCGTCACGGGGATGAAGTCCTCGTCGCCGTGGATGAGCAGCAGCGGCGTTTCGACCCGATCGAGGCGGAACACGGGCGAGTTCTCGATGTACCGTTCGCGGTGCTCCCACAGCGTGCCCGCCATGCCGACCTGCCCCGTCTCGTAGTAGCCTGTGTTCGAACTCTCGAGGAACCCGCTAACGAGGTTCCCGCGCGACGCTCCCGCGATCGCCGCCCTGAACCGCGTCGTCCGCGTAATCAGCACGTTGACCGTGTATCCGCCAAAGCTGTGGCCGTACACGCCGATCCGTTCCGCGTCCACTTTGCCCGTGGCGATGGCGGCATCGAGGAAGGCGTCGGCGGCCTCGGATATCTGCTCGGCGCGGTCGGGCCCGTCCATGGGCATGTCCGGGTAGAGGACGGCGTAGCCGCGCGAAGTAAAGAGGGCGGGGTGCTCCGTTTGGACAGCCTGACCCACGCCGAAGCGGCCGATCGCGCGGGACGGCATGCCGCCAGCGTAGACGACCGCGATCATGGGCGCCGGGGCCTCCCGCGACGCGGCCGTTGGCGTGACCAGAATCCCACGGGCCGAGACGCCGGGCTCTGTGGTCCACTCGATCGACTCGATCTCGCCCGTGTCGATGTCGCGCAGGTGGGGGTTCGTGTCGGTTACTCGCGTCGTGGTGGTGGCGCCCGGCGGGAGCCTCCAGACGTCTGACGGCTCGCGCGCGCTCTGAGCGAAGAAGAAGATGTCTCCAGTCGCCGCGCCAACATCTCCCTCGAACCGGCCCAGGGACAGGACGCGCGCCGTGTCGACGAACGCGGCTTCGGCCGACCCGCTGTCGAGGTCTACTCGGTAGATTCCCCCAGTCCCATCCGGCTCACGGCCACCCACTATCACGGATGTCCCGCCGTCGGCCAGGTACAGCATGGGGCTTTCGGTGGGTCGCGCGAGGTTGTGGAAGACCGAGTCGCATGATTCCGTGACGTTGCGCGGCGGGAGCCCATCCACGGGGATGCGCCACACGTTCCCGCCGGCCGCGCACACGAGCGCCGTCCCGTCAGGAGTCCAAAGCGGCTGCTCGTAGGCCTGCCCGAAGTCGTCCGGCACGTCTTCGGTCAGGTTCCGCCGGTCGCTGGTCGCCACATCGACTACGTAGACATCGCCTTCCGCGAGTTGACCCGATGTCGTGTACGCCAGCGATCGCGAATCAGGCGACCAGGTGAACGAAATGCCGTAGTCCTGCCGGATGTCGTCCCGCAAGGGTCTCCCCTCCCAGCCAGCGGAGGCGAGAGGGCACACGTAAAGGGCCATGACCTGCTGCTGCGTGCCAGGCCGTTCGCTGCCCAGTCGGACCATGACGGCGAGGCGCGCTCCGTCGGGCGAGATATCGTAGCCGCGGATGCTCAAGCCCGTCATCACGCGCGCGACTTCGCCTGTGTCCCGATTCGCCAGCACGATGTCCGTATCGCCCCACCCTCGCGTCGGCGGGGCGGAGGGGGTCGGCTCGGCCTCTGGGTCGCGTTCCCGCGGACGACTGTCCCACACCGTGACGAACGGCGGGTCGGCCTCGGGAGCGTTGGTCGGCGTCGGCTCCGTCTTCGGCGGCTCCTCGGACAGGGCCTTGTAGACGACCGCGCGACCGTCCGGCGTCCACTTCGGTACCTCGAACCCGAAGAACGTCCGCGCGGTCGCCGACGCGAACTCCTCATACTCGCCGGTCAGCCTGTCCCAGACGTAGAGGTGGGGCTCCCCGCTCTTGTCCGAGTAGAACGCCAGCGCCCTTCCGTCCGGCGACCAGCGCGGGGCCCAACTCGAACCCCATCCCCGTGTGAGATTCTCGTGCGTCCCGTTCTCGACATCCGTCACCCAGATCGTGCCGCGCTCTATCTCGATCATGACGCCGGTGGACGAGTAGGCGCTATTGCCTCCGCCTCCGGCGAACTCCACGCGATTCTGAGTGCAATACGCCAGCCACCGGCCGTCGGCGGTCACGCTGATAGGCACACGTGGGAGGAACAGGTTGATGGCGTAACCGTCCTCGACGGTGAACGACCCGGCGGTCGCGGTCACGAGGGCGATGTGGAGCAAGGACACAGGCGCCATGGAACTCTCCTAAGTAGCCAGCCAGAAGTTCTGGCTGAGTATGCCTGCTGTGCGAAGTCTGTCTCGTCCTGACATGTCTTCGAGTTCGTCGCAGACGCGC
>NYZG01000096.1 GCA_002687025.1 Candidatus Poribacteria bacterium | reverse complement strand
TTGAGGAGAATCACCTTGTCGGCGTACTTCGCGAGGCTGTGTGAGGAGCCGTCCAGATCCTTGAGCAGGAAATCTGGAGCCGGTTCGGCCGCGACGCGCCCAGATACTCCGAACAGCGCGGCAAGCAGCAGGGCGGACGTCACGTGGCGAGCCATCTGGGCATCCTCGCGTGGGTGCGAGCGGCGCGGCGGTCCACGAGCTTAGGATAGGGGCTGCGTCCCCTGCGCAGCAAGTGACCCCGCGTCGCCCATGCCCCGGCCCGGCGCATCCGCAGCCGGGCGTACGCATCGCGAAGAGACGGGACGCGACCGAATGCAGCCATGTTGCGCGGGACACACACCGTCGTGGCCGCGACCCAGCGACGACGTCATGGCAGGCCCTCGCCGCTGGACTCACGCCACGGCGTCATTGGAAGGCCTTGACCGGGGAGTTGTCACGACCCGTCACGACCCGACACGTAGCGACTCGATGACGCCGTCGATGGCCGCCGCCTCGAACGCCTCGCCCAACCCGTCCATAGCCAACAGGTCCACGGAAATCGCGGGCAGACGTGGCACAACCGCGACGATCGGGACCTGCGTCATGTCCTCGATCACGCCGGGGTTGGTGGCCTCCGCGACACCGGCTGACTCGTCGTCAACGCCGTTGAGCACGATGCCCGTCACGTCCCACCCGCGGGCGCGGGCGTGTTCAACGGTGAGCGCCGTATGGTTGATCGTCCCCAGGTCGGGTCGGGCGACAACCCACATCGGCAGCGGGAACACTCCACGAAGATCGCCCACCACGACGTCGTCCTTCACGGGAACGGCGACGCCACCCACCCCCTCGACGATGACGAAGTCGTGCCGAGACTGGACGGCACGGAAAGCGCGACCGATAGCGCTCAGGTCGACGTCCACTCCCGCACGTCGCGCGGCTATTGCGGGGGCCAGCGGCTCCTCGAGGCACAGCGGCGTCACCAGCGACGCGTCGTCGTCGCATCCGGCCGCCGCCTGCAGGTACAGCGCGTCGAGCGATACGAGGCGGCCGTCGCGCCGCACGCCACCCGTCGCGAACGGCTTCATGACTCCGACATCTACGCCGCGCGCCCGCAGAGCGAGGGCAAGACCCGCCGACACGACCGTCTTCCCGACATCGGTGTCCGTGCCCGTGATGAACAGCCCGCTCACGCGATGCCCGCCTTTCGGGCCGAAGCCGAGACGATATCGACGGCCCGGTCTATGTCCTCGTCCGCGTGCGTGGCCATCGCGGCGAGGCGAATGCGACTAGTACCCTCGGGGACCGATGGCGGGCGTATCGCGGGGGCGTACAGCCCGCGCGTGACACACTCCCCGGCGAGAGCCGTCGCGGCCTCCGCTTCACCGACGATGACCGGCACGATCGGCGTCTCGCCTTCGCTCACACGCAGTCCTCGGTCGCGCAGGCCGTTGCGGAGGCGCGACGCCTTGTCGCGAAGCACGCTCACCAACCCGGGTTCGTCGCGTAGGATCTGTAGGCTCCGGCGCGCGGCGCTCAGCACGGCCGGAGGCAGGCCGTGCGAGAAGATGAGCGCCCGAGACCGTTGGCGCAGCGTCTCGACCACCGCATCCGACGCGGCGACGTATCCGCCCAGCGACCCGAACGCCTTGCTCAGGGTGCCCATCTGTATCAGCGACGCGTGATCGTCGACGCCAAGGTGGCGCGCCGTACCGCGTCCTCCCTCGCCGAGGACGCCCACGCCGTGCGCGTCGTCGACGTACACCGCCGCCTCGTGTGCTTCCGCGAGCTCGCACAGCTCCCCGAGTCGCGCGATGTCCCCGTCCACGCTGAAGACGCCGTCCGTCACTATGAGGGCGCGCCGGAACTTCGACCGTTCGGCCGACAGCAGACGCGCAGCAGCGGCGACATCCGAGTGCCCGTAGACGCGCGTATGCGCCCGCGACAGCCGGCACCCGTCGATGATGGACGCGTGGTTGAGTTCATCCGAGAGGATCAGGTCGTCCCGCCCCACGAGCGCGGGGATCGACCCCACGTTCGCCGCATACCCACTCGCGAATAGGACTGCTGCCGCACAGCCCTTGAAAGCCGCTATCTCCGCTTCCAGCTCGTCGTTGAGGATGTGGTTCCCCGACAGCAGCCGCGATCCGCCCGATCCCACGCCCAGCTCACCCGTAGCGGCGATCGCCGCCTCCCGCACGCGCGCATCGCTGGCGAGACCGAGATAGTTGTTCGACCCGAACATCAGCACTGCGCGGCCGTCGAGCACCGCGCGGGGACCCGCCGCCGACTCCAGCGCGGCGAGGCGTCGCGCCAGCCCAGCGCCATGCAGCGTGGCGAGCTCCGCCCGCAGTTCATCGTCCCAGATCATGGAGTGAGACCGCACGGCTCGCGCGCGGCGCGGGAATGGTCCGGCGCTTCGGTCACGTCACCGCCCGCAGTCGGCGACGCATCGGCATCATGCCGCCCGCCATGCCGATCAGGGTCGCGCCGCCGACGATGGCGGCTGCCGCAACCGGTTCGAGGAACTCCTGTACCCCCGCCAGGCTGCCGAGATTGCGGAACAGCCCATACAGAAGACCAAGCCCAACCGCGCTCCCAAGGAGGCCCTCGATGCACCCCTGCAGCAGCAGCGGCACGCGGATAAAGCCATACGTCGCGCCGACCAGGCGCAAGATGTTCAGTTCGTCGCGTCTCGCATAGATCGTCAGCATGATCGAGAACGAGATCACAACCACCGAGATCACGATCACGAGCGCGCCGAGAAGCATCACGGTGTTCTTGACGCGTCCGATCGCGCGGATGCTGTCCGCCTCGAACGTAACGCTCTCGACGCCGGAGAGCGCCCGCAGCTGTTGGCTGAGCGCGGCTAGCGAGCCCGGCTCCGGGCCCTCCGCGGCCGCCCAAACTTCGATCGATCGGGGCAGCGGGTTGTCTCGTCCGAACCCTTCGAGAAGCACCGCGGCGTGTTCGCCGAACAGCTCGCCGCTACGCGCCAGAGCTTCCGCTTTCGACACGACCTGCGTAGATTCGATCGCCGGGATGCCGTCGATCTCGGTTGCCATGGCACGCACTTCGTCGTCGGAAAGCCTGTCCTCTGGGAACACCACGACGACCGGCCGGTCCGCCATCCGCGCCAGCTCGAAATGCACCGCCGCACGGACCAGATACAGCACCCCGAAGAGGATCGTGGTCAGCGCGACGATGAGGATCGCGAGAACGCTGACGACCCCACCGTGGCGGACGTTGCGCAACGCTTCGCTGACGATGTATCTCATCGTACGCCCTCGCGCACTTTCCGATCCTCGATCCGCAGGACCCGCTTGCCGCGTTCAACCGCCGTCGCGGTGTCGTGTGTCGCGATCACGACCGTCGTGCCGCGCAGGTTGAAACCCTCGAACAGGTCCAGGATAGCGACCGACAGATGCGGATCCAGGTTCCCGGTCGGCTCGTCGGCGAGCAGGATCATCGGATTCCCCACCATCGCTCGCGCGATGGCGACGCGTTGCTGTTCGCCGCCGGATATCTCGGCGGGGTACGCGTTGCGTCTGTGCGTCAGACCGACGCGCGGAAGAATGTGCTCGACGCGATCGCGCACCTGCTTGCGCGAACAGCCCGTCACGCGAAGCGCCATGCCGATGTTCTCGTACACCGTGCGCCCGGGCAGCAGCTTGAAGTCCTGAAACACGAAGCCCACCTGCCGACGGAAATGCGCCAGCCCTCGGCCGCGAAGGCGCCGCAGGCTCTGTCCCGCAACAACGACCGATCCCTCCGTGGGAAGCACATCGCGGAACAGCAGACGTAGGAGAGAAGTCTTGCCCGATCCGCTGGCGCCCAGCACGAAGGTGAAGTCGCCGGAATGGATCGTGAAGTTCGCCTTATCGAGCACCGGTTCGTGCCGGCCATAGCGTATGGTGACGCCGGACGCGTCGATCATCGGCAGCTTCGGCTCGGGAGGAGGATACATGCGCTCGTCTATTGCCCGCAGCACGGTCGTGTCCTCGTAGACCCGCTCGACCTTTGGCGCCGTTCCCGCGGGGCGCGATGGGGCCGTCATGTGGCCTCCCATGCGTTGCGGGGACGTGCGGCGTTCATGTCCGGCAAGCCGCGGCCGCCGGGCGTCAGGCGACCCAACACGTCCTCGTCACCGAATGCCATGCGTTGCTCCGTGCCGAGATGGGCGCGCAAGAGGGGAGTCCGATTGTGGTGTCCGAGGGTTCTGCGTGTCAAGGTTGCGCCATCGCGGCCTCGCTGCCAGCGCGGCCGGTACCCTCGAAGTCGCCCCATCCCGTCAGCCGCACGCGCCGCCGGCCGCCGACGCGATCAGCCGATCCCCAAGACGCTCGACGGGCCGTGCTACAATCCGTGTGCATCCGGCGAGGGTAGTTAGGGGAAGGGAGCCGCCCGCATGTCGCTGCTGCGCGTTGACCGCGTCACCATGACGCACGACCCGCCACTCATACTGGACGATGTGTCGTGGCAGGTCACTGCGGGAGACCGTGTGGGGCTGATCGGCGCGAACGGCACCGGCAAGACCACCCTACTCGAGATCATGGCGGGCGTTCAGCAGCCGACGACCGGCGCGGTATACACCGCGCGCGGCGCGAGGATCGGCTATCTCCGGCAGATCCCGGACATCGGCGAGTCCGACACGGTCCGTGACGCCATGGTCGCGGTCTTCCAGGACCACCACCGGCTCGAGCGGCGCATGCAGGACGCCACCGAGGAGATGGCCGCGGCGACATCCGAGTCGGCGCTGGACGAGCTCATGGAGCGGTACGCGTCGCTGGAGGCCCAGCACGAGCACATCGGCGGATACTCCTACGAGCACCGCATCAACTCGATACTGCGAGGGATCGGCTTCAGCGACGCGGACTTCGCCAAGCCCCTCAACGTCCTGAGCGGAGGCGAGAGGAACCGCGCGGCCCTGGCGCGCCTACTCTTGCAGGAACCCGACGTCCTCCTCATGGACGAGCCGACGAACCACCTCGACATCAACGCCATCGAGTGGCTGGAGTCGTTCCTGCGGCTCGATTACTCGGGCTCCTACGTGGTCGTGTCGCACGACCGATACTTCCTCGACAAGACGACGACGAAGACGGTCGAGGTGCGATCTCACACGCTGCACGAGTACAAGGGCGCCTATTCGGCGTACCTGAAGCAGCGCGCCGTGGACACACTCACCAACGAACGCGAGTACGAGCAGCAGCAGAAACACATCGCGAAAGAGGAAGACTTCATACGACGCCACATGGCGGGACAGCGCACCAGGGAGGCGCAGGGCCGCCGCAAACGGTTGGCGCGAATGGAGCGCGTCGAGCGGCCGGCCGCGGAACGGCGACGTATGCGCCTCAACGCGAACTTCGAAGGCCGCAGCGGAGAGAACGTCATCATCGCCACCGACTTGGGCAAGGAGTACGGCGACCAACTCCTCTTCGAGGACCTCAGCTTCGATGTCTCCCGAGGCGACACGATGGGCGTGATGGGGCCGAACGGGTCGGGCAAGACAACCCTCTTCCGAATCCTCATGCAGCAGGAGACGGCGACCGTCGGCGAGGCGCGCTTCGGCGCGGCCTTGAAGGTCGGCTACCTCGACCAGGAGCACCGCGATCTGCGCACCGACCGGACCGTCCTGAACGAGATCTGGTCGTCGATGCCGGGGGCTACGCCCATGCAGGACGTGCGCGCCTACCTGGCGCCGTTCCTCTTCCAGGGCGACGACATCGACAAGCCGGTGAGCGTCCTAAGCGGAGGCGAGAAGACGCGCCTCGCACTCGCGAAGCTTCTCCTTGGCAAGCCAAACCTCCTCCTGCTTGACGAGCCCACGAACCACCTCGACATCCCCTCGCGGGAGGCGCTGGAGGACGCGCTACTCGACTGCGCCGCCACGATCGTGCTCATCTCGCACGATCGCTATCTGCTCTCGAAGCTCGCAACGAAGCTGCTGGTCCTCGGGGGCGACGACGGCCCCCTCTTCTGGCGCTACTCATACGAGGAGTGGGAGCTGCAGAAGCAAGAGGACGCAGAGCGCGAGCGCGCAGAGAAGGCGGAGGCAAAGCGGCCCGCCCCCAAGCCGGAGCCGCCGAAGCAGAGCGGCAAGAAGCGTCGTCGCAAGAAGAAGCCGCGACGGAGCGACGCGGCCACATCTGTGTAGCCGCGTCGTCATCGTCGCTGGCTAGTGCTTGATGCCGAGAGCGTGCATGCGTTTGTGGATGGCGTCCATCGCCTGGTGGAACGGCTCTTCGAGATACGCAATGTGGTCGTCGAGGCCGTGGCGGTGGGTGACCGTCTCCGGCTCCCACTGCAGCGTCCGCTGCTGGATGTAGTCGATCCCGCCTTCGAGCAGCGTCAGCAGGTAGTTCGCCGCCTCCACGTCGAACATCCACCACTCGCCTCCGACAGCGAGGTACACCGGCGACGTGTGCGCCATGATGCCGCGGCCCCAGCCGTCGTAGTGCTTCGTCCCGGGGAAGTACCCCGGCCCCGCGCACCGAGCGGCGATCCACGAGTGCTTGTCCACGCGCACGCTCTCGTTGAGGCTGAGCGACTTCGTCCCGGCCGACTCCTCAGTGCGCGCGACCACCTCACCGTTCACGACGATCTCGAGGCTGTGGAACGGCAGGACACTCACCGCGGACGCCTCGACGTTCACCTCGCCGCCGTTGCCGGGCAGGTTGATCGTGCTGCCCATGCTCTGGCCCTCGACCTTGAACGACATGAGCGGCCCGCCGCTGTGGAACGTGTTCCCGCCCGCCATGTTCTTGCACCACGTGTCATAGTTGAACGGCTGGTCGTCGGGGATGTGCACGTAGGTGCGGTAGATACCCACCGGCACGTCCGCGGTCATCTTGTCGGTGCCGCCAACCAGCGGCAGCTTATACCCGCAGTTCAGGTATCGGTAGTATTCCTTGTGCATGTACGAGTCTTGCACCAGCCACTCCGCGGCATCGGCCCGGCCGGTCGTGATGAGCGCTGCCGGCTCGCAGTTCGGGTTCGGCAGATGCGGGATGACGACCGTCCCGCCCTGTGCGTGGCACTCGTCGGCCCAGCGCGACAGGGTCGTCTCCATGTTCCCGCCGAGTTCCGCCTCGCCGGGGCCGTCGGAGCACCACGGGTTCACCGGCTCCTTGAGGCCGAGTAGCGTCAGGTGGCCGAGGATGTGCTGGCGATTCTCCTGCGTCGCGTACACGATCGTGTCGCCATCCGGCGAGACGTTCGGCCGCCCGACAAATTCCTCCGTGTTCGTGAAGAGGTGCCCCCACTGCGACAGGAGCAGATTGACGACGTTCACGCCTTCGCCCGCGGCTTCGGTGTGCGCCCCCTGCGTCGACAGGAAATGCACGTGTGTGTCGCCGCTGAAGTAACGCTCCGCGTTCATGTCGCGCAGACGCTTCATGCGGAACGTGAGCTCCTGCTGGCCCGGCTCCACGGTTACCTTCTGACGGATCGGCTCGTACTCGTAGCCTCGCGCGATGTCGACGATGACCTCGCCTCGTGGGAGCCACCCCTCGCACTTCCCGTTGATGTACGCGTACGTGATCTGGCCCAGCTTGACGTCACCGCCGATGTCGACGTGCCACGTGCCCATGTCCGAATTCACGTGGTTGTGGTGGCCGTGCGGCTGATACGGAATACCGTCGGGTGAGCGGAAGTGCACGCGGCACGGCAGCGTCTCGCCGGTGGCGTCGTCTATCACCTTCGTCCGGACCCAGTTGCGTCCCTCGTCCACCATGATGAACTTCACGCGATCGCCGGACGTGACCTCCTTCTCCTCCTGGAGCTCCGCCCAGTTCACCGACCCAATCTCCTCGCCGTCCTGGTCGACCGACACGGTCGCCGATGGCGTCGCGGCGACCTGCACGTAGGCAGGGCTGCTCGTCCTGTTCGGCTCCTCGCCCCATCCGACGAAAGAGTCGCTCAGGAAGGACTCGTCGGCGTCAGCGGGCAGGGGATAGGGGTACGTCGCCGTGCCACGATCCACGCGGACGGCAAGGCCGAAGTTCTTCGCCGCGTCCTCGTCGCGCAGGAGTTCGAGCTTGACGTCCTTCTTCGCTATCCGCGTAAACGGATGCTCGTTCGCGTGACCCAGCGTGACGGCGCCGATGATGAACCTCGGCCCCGTGGGCGTCACGCGCAGCTCGGCGATCTCGCGGTCTGGGTGCGGGTTGGGCCACATCCAGAGGTAGAAGTCGCGGGGCCACGCCTGGAGCGCCTCGGTCTGCCGGTTGCCCGCCGCGCCCCACGGGCCCTCGTACCGCGCGGTCAGGCCGTCCTTGGTGTCGGGGTAGGCGAGAAACGCCAGCTGTCCCCATCCCGGCGGGATGATGCCGATCTCCATGCGCTCACGGATGGGTACTGTGATCTCGGAGCCATCTTCGTAGACGATGGTGTAATCCGCGCAGGCCCGTCCCACGGGATCGCCTTCGTACACCTTCGAGTCCAGCAACCGGTGGGCGACGATAAGCGTCCTCGCCGTGCTGCCGATCGGGATGACCACCGGGTCGAGCGATACGCCCGTCCCGCGCCCGATGACGTTCGCGGCTCCAGTCCCGCCTACTCGGAACGGAAGGCCGTGGTAGCTCAGGTCGCCGACGGGTATCTTCGCGTCCGGCCCGATGACCGTCGCGTCCGAGTCACACAGCGGGCCGATGTCCAGGGGTTCATAGTCTGTATTGGGCACGGGTCGCTCCTGGCGGGGGCGTGGCAATGGCTAATCGCGCCGAGTGTATCCGAGCGGGAACGGTCACTCAAGATTGGCGTGGCGCCCCCATATCTCGTCCGCGGGGATGTCCAGAACTGCCGCCACCCGCGCTGCGAGCGTGTCCAGCACGATCAGAAGCACGTGCTCGTACCGCGAGGCGCCCAGCTGCTCGGATTCCGCGGTCGGAATCCTGACGACATGGCTGGCAAGGGCGGCCAAGCTTGAGTCCGGTCGCCCCGTTGCCGCCATGACGGTCGCGCCAACGTCCCGCGCCTTCTGCGCCTGGTAGCACGTCGTGTGTGTCTCGCCGGAGCCCGAGCAAGCCACGAGCAGATCGCCCGCCGCGATCGCCGGCGTCGTCGACTCGCCCACCGCGTGGGCACGCCGGCCCAACTGCGCCAGGCGCATCGCGAACATGCGCGCGACATGGCCCGATCGGCCCTGCCCCGCCGCGAAGCAACGTGGAGACGACGCGATCAGCTGGGCCGCGATGTCGAGCGCGGCCGTATCGACCGCCTCGAGGCTCGATTGCGCCTCGGCCAGCGCCTGCGCGAGCAATGAGCGTGCGTCGGACATGAACGGCCCGGGTGGCTAGGCCAGGAAGGGGTTGTGGGCCTGCTCCTCGCCGATCGTCGTCGACGGGCCGTGACCCGGGTAGAGCCGCGTCACCTCGGGCAGCTCGAAGAGCTTCGCCACTGACGACATGCTGGCCTCGAAGGAGTGATTCGGCTTGCCCATCGACCCGGCGAAGATGAGATCGCCAATGAAAGCGATGCCACCGGTCGCGAACGTAGCGCAGCCCTGCGAGTGCCCGGGCGTCTTCAGCATGCGCACATCGAGGTCGCCGATGCGATACGTGTCGCCGTCGCCCAGGCGGAAGTGCTCGCCGATGCCCGCGGGCGCGTCCATGTCCTCGCTGAACACGACGGGAACGTCCAGCGCTCCCTGCACCTGGTCGACCCCCTCCACATGGTCGCCATGGCCGTGCGTCAGGAAGATAGCCTGCGGCCTTACGCCGCTGCTCTTCAGCGCGTCCAACACCTTGTCCGCATCCGCCGCCGTATCGACGACCGCCGCCGACTGCGTCTTGCGGCACACGAGGATGTAGCAGAACACCGGATAGCCGCCCACGAAGTTCTGGAGGCGGACGATGTCGGCTCCCGCGTCCACCAGCGCGGGTTCGGCGTCGGGCGCCCAAGACTCCGTCGCGATAGCGTACAGCCGCGACCCATCCAGACCGACTGCTGCGGCGATAGCGTTCGCCTCGTCCTCGGAAGGCGGCCGTGCGTAGCTCTCCAGGGCGCTCAGGTCCGCTTCACTCACCCCGGACTCGGCGGCCACAGCCGAGAGCGACTTCCCGCGCCCTGCGCGCGCCTTGCCGATGATGTCGCCGAATTCGTCTTCAAGGGCAATGGCCGCCATGCGTCGCGTCTCCCGTCGTTCGTTTGGGCCGGGCCGGCGGGCGGCTAGAACGCTGCAATCACGTCCGCGTTGCGTTCGATGACCGCGCTGCTGCGAACATCCTCGTACCACACGCCGAAGAACGAGTCGCCCTTGAGCCGCACGGCCCGCGTGCGCAGGTTCGTCAGTTCCGCGTCGGTAAGCTCCTCCATGTCGGCGTCCGTGCGCCCCGTCAACTGCACGATGTACGCCGCCCGGCGTCCCTCGAAGACGCCGCGTACCTCATCCTGGTCCATCTGCAGTGCCGCCACCATGGCCGGCAGGCTGTACCCCATCCCCGACACGTAGCCGTCGGGACGCGACGGGAACTCGCTGCTGTCGCGTGGAACCAGCGTAGGAGTCGTCGCCCCGTCGCCCGCCTCGTACTTCGCCGCCAGGGAGTCGATGTCCTCCGACCCGTCGTACATTGCCCAGAGCGCGTTCGCGTCGAACACGGCCCGCTCACGAGCGCGCTGCTTCTTCAGCAACGAGACCACGTCGTCCTCGACCTCCTCGAAAGAGGCCACGCCCGCCGGCCGCGTGCTCTTCACGCGCGTGATGAAGTACCCCAGGACAGTCGTCCCCCGCTGCTGCTTCAGCTCGAGTGGACGCGTCCACACGCCGGGTCGCGTCTCGAACGCCGTCTCGATGAGGTTGCTGTAGTGGTAGCTCGGACCGATGTCGGGGATCGTCGTGTCGGAGCGGGACACGTAGCCGGTCGAGGCGAGCGCGGCCGCATACGACGCGAACTGCTCCTGAGCGACAGCCGCCTCCACGCCGTCGGCGTCGATCTCAAAGAACAGCTCTTCCGAGTCCTCACGCGCCTTCTCGACCTGCGCGGCGGCGCGTAGTGTGTTCTCGATGTCGCCTCGCACGGCGGTCAGCGTCTGCGTCGGCTTGCGTCGCTCCGTCAGGCGGATGATGTGGTAACCGAATCGGGACTCTACGACGTCCGAGACATCGCCGGGAGCCGCGAGCGCGAACGCGGCGGCCGCAAACGGCTCTACCATCGCGCCGCGTCGCTTGAAGAAGCCGAGATCGCCACCGCCCGGTCGCGAGCCCACGTCGTCCGAATGCTCGCGCGCCAGCTCGGCGAAGTCGGCGCCCTCCGCGTTCACCAACGCGAGCACCTCGTCTATCTTCGTGCGCGCCGCGTCGCGGCCCTCATCGGACGCGTCCTCCTCGACCTTTGCGAGGATGTGGCTCGCCTTGACCTCTTCCTCTTGCTCGTAGTCGCTCTTGTGGCGCTCGTAGTAGGATCTTATCTCGTCGTCCGAGACATCCACCACGACCTTCTTCGGGTCGACCTTGACATACTCCACGTCCACGCCGGCCGAGCGCCAGAACAGGTCCGTGTGGGCGGCATAGTACGCCCGCGCGTCTTCGTCGGAGACCTCGATGTCCGCCTCCTTGCTCAGGTACGTGAACTCGACGAACCGGAGCTTCGCCTTCGTGTTCTGCTCCTTGAAGTCGTCTCGCAGCTCGTCATCGGTGACGATTGGCATGTTCTGCATCGTGTCGCGCAGGCCGTTGAGCGCTTGGCTGCGCCAGAACAGATCCATCCCCTGCGCCTGCGGGAACACGCGGTACGCGCGATACTGGTCGGCGAGATCCGCGCTCTTGCCGACCGCTCGCTGCAACTGTCGTGGCTCGGGCACCAACGCGCCCTCGGTAGCCTGTTGCAGAGCCAACGCGCGCGTGATCACGAGGTCCTGCGCATCCTTGTCGATGTCGACGTCCTGGCCCGCCTGCCGCCGCTGCTGTGACCTGTCCGAGGCTTCCTTGACCGCCTGCTGGTACTCCTGAACCCCGATCCTGTCGCCGTTCACCTTCATCGCCCACTGTCCGCCGCCGCTGAACATCATGCTCGGGTCGAGACCGGCCACGACCATGCCGAACATCACGGCAAAGACGATCGCCATGAGCCACATGATGATGCCCTTGAACATCCGCGACCGGAAAAAGCCCATCATCGAGATCGGTCTCCGTGTAAGCCCTGAGGGAAGACAGACGTGTGATATACTAGCGCAACGGGCGCGGCCTTTCAATCGGCCGGACGGCATCGGGACCTGTGACCGCGCGGGATTCGCCGCGTCCCCGGCCGGCGCGCATACCGTCCCAAGAACAGAGACGACCATATGACGCAGCGGTTTCAGGCGCGTTGGCATGCCCCCGCCCTCGTCGTAGCCCACGCCGCTCTGACGATCCTGTCTCACCCGGACGCCGCTCTGTCCTTCCTGGGGTGGGTGAGCCTCGTGCCGGTGCTTCTCATCGTACATTCGTGCGACGGCTGGCGCCGGGCGGCGCGGCTGTCGTGGATCGCTGGCTTTCTGGCCTACCTCGGCACAGTCGGATGGCTCACGACCGTTGGGCAGTATTCCGGCATGGGCCCGACCTGGGGATGGATCGCGGGTGTGTTCGGCGCGCTGGTCCTGTCGGCCTACATGGGTCTATACGTCGCGCTGTTCGCAGGACTGGTCGCTGCCCTCCTACGGCCGAGCCGATGGCACTACGCGCTTGGAACCGCCGTTCTCTGGACGTTCTGCGAGTGGCTACGCAGCTGGATCATCACGGGCTTCCCGTGGGCCGCGCTGGGTTACACACAGTGGAACAGCCTGCTCGTAGCGCAGCTCTCGCGCCTGGGTGGCGTCGCTTTCGTGACGTTCCTCCTCGCGATGGT
Source organism: Candidatus Poribacteria bacterium (assembly GCA_002687025.1). Classification (GTDB taxonomy): domain Bacteria; phylum Poribacteria; class WGA-4E. Next base: position 3,634 of record NYZG01000096.1, on the reverse strand, counting down.
GAACGCCACGATTGCGGCCGCGGTGCTGCGCGCGCTGGCGGGCGAGCGGAACCGGCTGTGGCGTGTGGCAGTGCCGGCTGTGGCCGCGATCGTGGCCGCCCTGGCATACGGCGCGTGGGCCATCGGTCGGGACACGCCCGAGGGTACGACGGTGCGGATAGCGGTCGTGCCGGGCAATGTCCCCCAGGACGAACGTTGGCAGCGCGACAGTCTCGCAACGAACCTGCGCCGGCACATCGTGTTGCTGAACGCCGCGGCAGAGCATCGACCCGATCTGACAGTCATGCCCGAGACCGCCATCCCTTACCCGTACCTGACGGCCGAGGACAGAGCTCTCTTCGTCGATACGGCGAGGCGGCTGGCGGCCCCGATTCTCTTCGGCGCGCCGCGCATTGTCAGCGACCCGCGCACGGGCCGACGCGTGTCCCTCAACTCCGTGATGGTGTTGCGGCCCGACGGATCGTTCGGCGAGCCGTACGACAAGCAGCACCTCGTGCCGTTCGGCGAGTACATCCCGTTCCGGCGCTACATGCCCGACTTCCTCGAGGGTGTCATCGGCATTGGCGACCAACGGGCAGGCGACGGCGCCGTCCTGCAGCCCGTGCAGACCGACGGGGCGACCGTGCTCGCAGGCGTGCCGATCTGCTTCGAGTCCGTGTTCCCGCAGATCGCGCGTGAATTCGCGCGAGCCGGCGCGAACATCATCGTCGTCACCACCAACGATGGGTGGTACGATGAGACCGCTGCGATCGCGCAGCACAACGCGTTCTCGGTGTTCCGCGCGATCGAAACGGGGCGCACGCTCGTGCGCGCGGCCAACCGTGGCATCTCGTGTGTTATCGACGCGAACGGGCACACACGAGAATCCGTGGTCGGGCCGATGGATCGGGACGGTATCATAGTCGAGGATGTGCCGTTACGCGCCGGCGACACGCTCTACGTCCGGCTTGGCGATTGGGTGCCCATGCTGTGCGTGGCCGCGACCGGCGCCATGCTTGTGGGCCATGCGTATCGGCGCCGCAAACAGGCGGTCGATGACGTGAGCGTCGACTGACGCGATCGGTAACGCGTTGAGAGAGAGGTACCGACTTGGCGAATGAAGTGACGGCGGCCATCGCAGCGCTCACTGGGCGTATGCTAGAACTGCGAGGTCATCTTTGACGTCGATGGCAAAGAGGCGCAGATCGCCAAGTTGAACGAGAAGGCCGGTGAGCCCGACTTCTGGAGCGACGCCGAGGCCGCGCAGAAGGTCCAGCGGAGCCTGGCGGCCCTGCGCGCCAGCGTCGACGGGTGGGCCGACCTGAACGGCGACATAGAAGACGCCGCCGTGCTGGCGGAGATGGCCGACGAAGAGGGCGACCAGGACACGCTCGCCGAGATAGCGGAATCGCTGGAATCATTCGGCGAACTTGTCGAGAAGCAAGAGCTCAGCCTGATGCTAGACGGCGAGCACGACGCCCGCGACGCCCTCGTGACGATACACCCCGGCGCAGGCGGGACCGAGTCGCAGGACTGGGCCGCCATGCTGCTTCGCATGTACTTCCGCTACTGCGAGACGCACGACTACAAGGCGGAACTCCTCGACCAGGCCGATGGCGACCAGGCGGGCATCAAGTCGGCGACGTTTGCCGTCGAGGGCCCGTTCGCGTTCGGCTACCTCCGGTCCGAAGCGGGCATCCACCGCCTGGTCCGCATCTCGCCGTTCGATGCCAACAAGCGACGCCACACCTCGTTCGCGGCGGTGACGGTAACTCCAGACCTGGACGACGACCTCGTAGTCGAACTCGCCGACGAGGACATCCGCGTCGACACATTCCGCGCTGGTGGGCCGGGTGGTCAGCACGTGAACATGACCGACTCCGCGGTCCGCATGACGCACTTGCCCACGGGCATAATCGTCGTTGCCCGCAACGAGCGGTCGCAGCACAAGAACAGGGCGACGGCGCTCCGAGTGCTCAAGTCGCGCGTATACGCGCACTTCGAGGCCGAACAGGCCGCTGAGTTGGCGAAGATGCACGGCGAAAAGAGCGATATCGCGTTCGGCCACCAGATCAGGTCGTACGTGTTCCAGCCGTACCAGATGGTGAAGGACCACCGCACGGACGTCGAGGTCGGCAACGTCAACGCCGTGATGGGTGGGGCCATCCAGGAGTTCATCGACGCGTACCTGAAGATGGGGCCGGGAAAGGCCTCGTAGTCGGCAGCGCGGTTGCCGGACAGTGCCGCGAGTGCTACCGTGGACTCCCTGAGGAAGCGCGCCGCCCGTGGAGGGATGTGAGATGTTTCGAGGGTCCTACGTCGCGTTAGTGACGCCGTTCCAGGCAGATGGCGACCTCGACCTGGGCAAGCTGCGCGAACTGATCGAGTTCCAGATCGAGAACGGCACGCACGGCATCGTCCCGTGTGGCACCACCGGTGAGTCGCCCACCCTATCGCACGACGAACACGACATCGTCGTGGCAGAAACCGTGAAGGCCGTGGACGGACGCGTGCAGGTCATAGCCGGAGCCGGGTCCAACTCCACCGCCGAAGCGCTGCGGCTGACGCGGCACGCCAAGGCCGTCGGCGCGGATGGCGCGCTCGTGATCACGCCTTACTACAACAAGCCCACGCAGGAAGGGCTTGTGCGCCACTTCACGAGTATCGCCGACCAGGTCGACATACCCATGGTCATGTACAACGTCCCGGGCCGCACCGGCTCCGACATGCTGGCGGCCACGGTCGGCCGAGTCGCGAGCCATCCGAACATCGCGGCAATCAAGGAAGCCACCGGGGACCTACGGCGCACCAGCGAAGTGATCGCGGCGTGCCGCGCCGAGGAGTTCGTCGTCCTGTCCGGCGAGGACAGTGTGACGTTCCCAATGATGAGTCTGGGTGGCAAAGGCGTCATATCCGTCGTCGCGAACGTGGACCCGAAGCGCATGGCGCAGATGTGCGACGCCTTTGATTCCGGCGATTACGCCGCGTCCCAGCGCCTGCACTACGAGCTCCTGCCACTCGCGTGCGATCTATTCATCGAGACGAACCCGATCCCGGCGAAGACGAGCCTCGAGATGATGGACATGCTCAACGGCGTGATGCGCCTGCCCCTGTGCGAAATGGGCGCCGAGAACGCTGCGTCGCTTCGCGCGACACTAGAGATCAGCGGCCTGCTGTGAAGATCGGAAGGCCGCCGCCAGCCGCCCTGACGTGGGGTTGGCGCGACATCGTCTCATCCGCGCGCTGGGCGTTTTCCGACCGGAAGATTGCGCTCCACGCTCGCGGGGTGGCCATCTCTTACCTGCTCGCGCTCGCCTACCTGTACCTCTTGCCTGCCGGCGATTCGGTGGCCCCGCTGCGCCAACGGTTCTCCGACACGAGGTTCGACCTCGCCGCGCTGCTTGGTTCGACGGTCGCGGCCGCGTTCGAAAGCGGAAACGGCCGAGGCGGCCCCGCGGCGGCCGTGTACCTCGCGCCCGTGCTCTTCGCGGCGCTTTGGGCGGTGAACGCGTACTACGGCATTGCGGTGGCGCGCATGACGTGCATGCAGGTGCGCGGCGACTTCTTCGCCGAGCTCCGCGACGGTCTCGCCTGCGCGCGTCGACGGTTGGGTGGCGTGCTTGCCGTCATGCTCGTGCTCGCGGCGTTCCCCATG
>NYZG01000095.1 GCA_002687025.1 Candidatus Poribacteria bacterium | reverse complement strand
GTGTCAGGCAGCTTCAGCTTGTGATCATCGATGTTCACCGGGCCGTCGGGCATGTTGTCGAGGGCCTGCGTGATGATCCGGCAGCTCTGACGCAGTTCTTCCAGGCGCACCAGGTACCGATCGTATGTGTCACCGTTCTCGCCGACGGGGATGTCGAAGTCGAACTCCTCGTAGCTCGAATACGGGTCCGCCCGGCGGACATCCCACCCCACGCCGGAGCCCCGCAGCACGGGGCCGGTGAGCCCCGCGTTGACGGCCTCGTCGGCGCCGACGACGCCCACGCCCTGTGTCCGGTCGATCCATATCCGGTTCTTCGACAGCAGCGTCTCGCTCTCGGGCAACGCGCGGGCCGTGAAGTCGCTGACAAACTCCCGGAGCATCGGCTCGAACGAGTCGGGAATGTCGTGGAGCAGTTCGCCGATCCGCATGTAGCTCACGGTTAGCCGGGCGCCCGAGCACGCCTCGAAGATCTCGTACGCCTTCTCGCGTTGCTGGAAGGCGTAGAGGAAGCACGTGAACGCGCCGATGTCCAGAGCGTGCGTCCCGAGCCAGACCATGTGGTCCGCGATACGGGCCAGTTCGGCCAGCGCCACGCGGATGTACTGCGCGCGCTTCGGAACCTCAATGTCAAGCAGGCGCTCGGCCGCGATGGCATACCCGAAGTTGTTCGAGAGCGGCGACAGGTAGTTCATCCGGTCGGTGACGACGATCCACTGGTTCCAGTGCATGTCCTCCGCGAGCTTCTCGAAGCCCGTGTGGAGGTACCCCAGGTGGGGAGTGCAGCGGACGATCCGTTCCCCGTCGAGTTCCACCTCGAGGTGCAGCGTGCCATGCGTCGCCGGGTGCTGCGGCCCGAAGTTCAGGACCATTGTCTCGGAGTGCACGTCGTCGTCGGAGCCGTCCCACGGAGTGTCTTCCGCCTGCTTCCCGAGCAGTTGCGACTGCGACGCCTCGAAGTCGAACGCAGCGCGCTCGCCCTTCCCGCGCCGGGGGTAGTCCTTGCGCAACGGATGCCCCTCGAACCCGTCCGGCATGAGGAGGCGCCGCGGGTCGGGGTGCCCATCGAAACGTATGCCGAACATGTCCCAGACTTCACGCTCCGCCCACTCGGCGCCCGTCCAGATGTCCGTCACGGTCGCGACGGCCGCTGAGTCTGAAACAGGCACGGTGACGCGAAGGCGACGCAACTCGGGGTCGTCCACATTCTGGCCGGACGCGAGGTGGTAGACGACATGGAACCCGGACTCGGCCTCGTCGCCCAAGTCGGAGATGTCCACCGCGGTCAGGTCGCTCATGTGCGTGTAGGCAAGATCGGCGTCGGATTGCAGGAAGGCCAGCATCTCGTGGGCGGCATCTGCAGCGACGGTCACGCTCCAGGAGCCGTGAGACTCTTCGGCGGAGAGGACGGAGGCGGCGAATCGCTCCTCCAGGCGGACCACGGACAGCGGCTTGACGGGCTCAGCAGCCGCTTCTTCTTCCGGGATCGTGGCTTCGTCACTCATAGGCAAGTCGCGCACGCCAACGTCGGGCCGTGCGCCAGATCCCCAAAATCAGTTCCAGTCGAGGCCGCCCTTGCGCCACACGTAAACGTACCCAACCGCCAACAGACCGACGAATCCCAGCATTTCCCACAGGATGAACGCGCTCTCGCGCACCATGTCCCGGAACACGACCGCCCACGGATAGAAGAACACCACCTCGATGTCGAAGATGATGAAGATCATCGCGACGAGGTAGAACTTTACCGAGAATCGCAGGCGCGCGTCGCCGTGGGGGTTGACCCCGGATTCGTAGACGGATGTCTTGCGGGCGTGCGCGTCGGGCCGGACGACGAACCGCGTGATTGTCCGGGCGATGACCATGATCGCCGTGCCGACGACCAGCGCGACGGCCAAGAGCACGAGGATCGGAAAGTAGTTGTTCAGCAAGTCCGGCAAGGACTGTCTCCGGCCGCGGTTGTGAACTATTTCACGATACCGCCGACGCCTGCCCGCATGAACGACCCGTCATCGGGTCTGGCTACGGCGAAACCACAGCCAGCGGCGGCCGGCGGCCCACGCGCGGCAGGATTGTTCCACACGCGCCATGGAGTGTCAACAGCAATCTCATGGCGAGTCGCCCGCGGCCTTGGCGACGGCGCGTCAGGGCGGCGAAGATCCCTCTATGCGCGGCTCCACGGTGTCTTCCTCGCGCGGGGGGCGGGGCGCGCGGGCGGCGGCGGCGGCCGCGATCCGACCGGCCGCATCGGGAAGCTGTGGCTCGATCGACGCGACGATCGCGGATGCCGCCGCGAGGATCGCCTCGACGGTGGTTCGGTCGTCGGCCGCCCCCAGCAGGAGCTCCTCGAACCGAGTGACGTCCACCTTGCGCCCCTTACGCGCAATGACTGATGCCAGCCGGAACGCCTCCAGACGCTGCAGCACATGCCCCCAGACCGGCGAATCATCGTCACGCCTGATCTTCTTGATCTCTTTGAGACAGTAGTCCAGGTTCTGCCTGGATGTCGGGTCGTCAGGGCTTGCGAGCAGGGCCAAGCCCAGGTTGTCGACCGACTTCGCGACATCGCCGGTCTCCAGGTACAGGAAGCCGATCACGCCGTGTATCTGCGCGTCGCGGCGGGCGGCGGGGATGGCCTCGAAGTGCGCGAGGGCGGCGGGGTAGTCGCGCTTCCGCAGTGCTTCGTTGCCCGCGACCATCGAGACCTTGGCGATCTCCTCAACGGCCCACTCCAGTCCCGGCTCGCGCCTCAGCGCCTCGCGGAACGCGGCAACGGCCTCCTCGGCGTGGCCGGCGGCGCGGTGCGCGACTCCCAGCGACCGGTACAGATCGACGTTGTTGGGCGTCGCGTCCGCCGCCTGCTCTAGCTGTTCGACGGCGTCGCCGTAGCGTCCGGCGCGATGCATCTGCACGCCGTGCTGATGGTGCGCCGCGGCGAGGTCCGCCAGTGACGAAGGCGATTCGTCCAGCGCGGCGCCGGCGCGAAACGCGTCCGCCGCGCGGGCGTAGTCGCGATGCTTCATGTAGATCGCCCCGATGCTTGCGTGGGCCTCCGCGGACGGCGCGATCTCCAGGTATGCCTGGAACAGCGACAGGGAACGCGCGGGATCGGTCTCCTGGGTCGAGACGGCCCAGTTCCACATCGCCGCTTTGCGGTTTGCCGCTGCCGCGGCCAGCTCCGGGTCGTGCGAGAGCGCGCGGTCTATGTCCGCGAGGGCGCCCTCCCAGTCGTTCGCGGCAATTCTGCCCACCGCGAGGTTGCTGTACGTCTTCGCGAGATTCGAGCGTACCTCCGCGAGCGTGGCGTCGCGCGCAAGGACTGTCTCATACACTTCCGCCGCCTCGGCGTCCCGGCCCAACCGGTTGAGCGCGACGGCCAACTGGATGCCGTACGAGGTCTCCTCGGGGGCGAGTCGCGTCGCCTCGCGCAGAGCAGCCTCGGCGCCGGCGTAGTCCTGGGCCTCGGCGCGCCCGGCGCCTTCGCGGGCATAGACCCGCGCGAGGTTGCGCCGCGCCATGCCGAAGTCGGGCTTTATCCGCAGGGCGTTCTCGAACGCGGCGATGGCCTGCGCCGTCTCCCCCTGGTCGGCGAGCGCCTTACCGGCGTTGTTGTAGAATTCGGGCCCCGACTCCCCCAGTCGTTCCATACGCGCCACGGCTTCTCCGGTGCGGCCTGCGGCAAGGTACGCGAGGATGAGCTTGTCCGCGACGCCGGGGTGCTCCGGGTCGAGCTCGGCCGCTTCCAGCAGCGCGCGGATCGCCGCATCGGGATCGCCTGAGTCCAGCAGAATGCTCCCGAGCAGGAAATGCAGGTTGCCGTTGTTGGGGCGATCCGCCAACTGGGCCTGGATCGCCACAAGCGACTCGGCGTGCATAGGCGCGTTCGGCGGCAGGTCATATAGCCGCCGAAGGGTAGCAACATCGCGCGCCGTCGGCCTCCGCGCCTCGGACGCGGCGGCCATCACGTCGTCCCCGTCGTCGGAGTGGCCCCACAGGCCAAAGGCGTGACCCAACTCGTGCAAGGCCGCCGTCAGCATCTCGTCGTATGTGAGTCGCTTGCCGCTCTGTCGGTTGTACAGGCCCATCTGCATCGACACGCGGAACGTGTCGGGAGTAGGGCGGGCCAGCGTCGTGTGGGCGAGCCGGTTCTCCGTCGAGAACGTCGAGAGCTTCGTGACCCAGCGCACGGGTATGTCCACCGACGCCTCCGGCTCTCCGGCCGCCACGAAGACGCACCGGACCACGCCATCTGTCGCCTCGGACCACAGGCGCGCCGCTTCGCGGAACGCCTCGTCGTAGCGCTCCGAAGCGACGCCCGACGGCATCGGGCCCAGCCGTACGCGCGCGGGCATCGCGGTCAGCCGCGTGACGCGGCCGTCGGAGTACAGCGTGCAGCGAGACAGGTAGTCGCCATCGGCGGCGCCGGACATGTGCGCGACCAGCGCCCATAGGCCGATGCAGACAGCGGCCCGCGACAGGAGTGTCCGTCGCAGGTTTCGAGAACGCGGATGGTGGGGCACGTGGCGGCACTCCCAACTGGGTTCCGCCTCATGGGCGGCTGCGGGCGCATCTCTCACGCGTCATTCTACTGGGCCGGCGAGGCGTACGCGAACATGGGGTTCTCAGACGGACGCCGCGTCGGCTGCCATCTCGGCCGCGATGGTGTCCGCGTCAACACGTTCGCGCAGGCACGCGGGGTGGTTGACGAGGCTCGACATCGCCGGGCTGTCGTGGAGAACCGCGCGCGCGCCCATGATAATGCACTTGGCCCGCGCCCGCGTGACGCTGACGTTAAGGCGCCGCGCGTCCGCCAGGAAGTCCGTGAGCTTGTCCCGCCTTACGGTAGACACGAGCATGACCGCCTTCTCGCGGCCCTGGAAGGCGTCCACGGTCCCGCATTCACATGGGACGCTGGCGCGCGCCAGCTCTCGGCGCAGCAGCGCCTGCTGATTCCGGTACGGCGTGATGCAGCCGACGTCGTCCACGCCCAACTCATGCAAGGCCTGGGCGATGAGAGCGGCCAGTCGGGCCTCTTCCGAGCACGTGTTGGGGAGGTCCCCCGCGGAGCCCGCGACATCCAGGAACACGAGGGGCGTGTCAGGGCCGAGCACGCGGGCCAGCACATCCCACCCGGGTCGCTTCGCCGCTTTCCGAAGGTCCGGGATGCGGTCCGCCCCGGACTCGGCCGTCTCCAGGCGGCCGTCGTAGAACTGCGTCGACGCCCACTCGCCGATCACCGGATGCATGCGGTACTGCCGGGACAGGAACACCAACCCCTGCTCATCCCCGGAGCCGCGGAGCAGCGCGTTGAGTCGCTCAAACAGAGACCGGTTCAGGCCACCGACGCCGATGTCGCGCAGGCTCTCCGGCATCCCCAGCAGCTCGGGGTCGAACGACGACACGGAGATGGGGCCCAACTGCCGTTCGTCGCCCACCAGGATTGCCTTCTTCCCGAGTGTCAGCAGGGCCGCCGCCAACGGCTCGGGCAGTTGCGTCGCCTCGTCCACCACGACGAGGTCGAACGGCGGCCCGTCGAGGGCGCGTTCCGCGATCCACGGCGCCCGGATGACCGAGTGAGCGGTGCCCACGGTCACCGGCACGGTGTCCAGACGCGCGCGAAGATCGGCCGGGTCGGAGTACACCTCGCCCAGTTGACGTGCGAAGAACAGCCGTGGATCGCGTCCCGCCTCGGTCAGTTGCTCCGCGAACGCGTCGCGCATCCGTGAGCCGGCGCCCAGCCGCACGAACTCCACGGCGTCGGGGGCCGCATCGCCGAGGAGCCGCTCGATGACGTTGTCGATGGCGTTGTTCGTCAGCGCCGCGACGAGCACGCGGGCGTTGCGTCGGGCGTAGGCGTCCACAATCGCATGGATCGTCAGAGTCTTCCCGGTGCCCGGCGGCCCCGTGATGGACAGGAAGCCGGTCTCGTCGAGCGCACGCAGAAGCGCGCCGCGCTGTTCGGCGTTCAGTCGCCGCTCCGGCGCCAGCGCCAGTTCGGAGGACGCCGGGAACAACGCCCCCTGCTGACGCGGAATGCGACCCTCCAGAACAAGCGCCTTCATCGCCGCGTTCGGGGACTTGAGGAAGATGTGCAGCGCATGCCTCAGCGTGTCGAG
>NYZG01000094.1 GCA_002687025.1 Candidatus Poribacteria bacterium | reverse complement strand
TCATAGACAGAACTCCCCTCTCAGCGAATACACACCGAAAACCGAATAGCCCTCACCCAATCCTCGGCGGCATCTCGCGGCGGGGAATCCGCATGTATACTGAGAGGCCGTCGCGGACACGCTACTGGGACCGAGACACGTCTGCAGAGGAGCACCTGATGGTCAGTTCCCGCAGAATCATCGTCAGGGCCCTTCGTTCTCACATCGGCACAATTGCCCTGTTGGTGGCGCTCATCGTGGTGGGGACGGGGCTTCACGTCGCGCAACCCCTCTTATACCGCTCCCTGATCGACGAGGCGATCCCCGGGAAACAGACCCGCCTGATCCTCCAGCTGCTGGCCGGCATGGCGCTGATCCCCATTCTGAGCGCCGTCATCGCGTCGTACGATCACTATCTGCGCCTTCGAGTTGGGCTTGCCACGTCCGAAGAGCTTCGACGACGGGCGTTCCGCACCATCTCGCATGGCGACCTGTTGACGGTCGAAACACACCGAACCGGCGAACTGGTTGAGAGACTCACCCTCGATGCCGGCAAGGTCGGCGAGGTGTTCGTCGGGGCGCAGCTTCTTCCGCTGCTGGCCAAGGCGATCTCCTTCATCGGGGTTTCTGCCGCCATGCTGGCCCTCAATTGGCGCCTTACCCTCGTCCTGTTCGTGGCTTATCCCATTGCGCACGGGATCGGGCGCCGTCTCGGGTCCAAAGCCGGGAAGCTCGACACCGAAGCCGGTCGCGTGCGTGAACAGGGGTCGAGTTATCTCATCGAGTTCATCTCAGGGCTTCGGACCATCCGCGCGTGCAACGGACACCGAAGCGAGGCGGATCGCTGGGACCGTTGGCTCGAAGACTTCCGACGGATCAAGTCCAGGTCCGGGGTTTTCCACGATGTGGCGCGGCTACTGGTCCCCGAGTTCATCAACCAGGTCGGTCTGGTGATCGTGTTCGGCTACGGCGTTTTCGAAATCCTCGGCGACCGTATGACGCTCGGGACGTTGGTGGCGTTCACTGCCTACGTGCCGCGCAATTACGCCACCCTTCGGACGCTGCTGACGACGCACATCGACGCCCAAGGCGCGAAGGTCAGCGCCAACAAGCTGGACCGAATCTACGGAATCCCACTGGAGCGCGGCGGCGCGAAGAAGCTACTCACGTCGCGGCCGGGGATACGCGTGGAATTCGACCGAGTGGCGTTCGATTTCGACCGCGAGGGGTTCGGCGTCCGAGATCTGTCCTTTACCGTCGAGCCGGGAGAGTTCGTTGGCATCGTTGGTCCCAGCGGCGTCGGAAAGTCGACCGTCATCGACCTGATCCTCGGGTTCCACACGCCACATGCCGGCGCAATCCGACTGGACGGCGAAGACATCGTCGACCTTGACCTGGGGTCGCTTCGCGATCAGGTCGGGCACGTCTCGCAGGATGTGTTCCTCTGGAACGCCTCGATCTACGACAACGTCGTCTATCCGCGGGACGATATCTCGCTGGAGCGGGTGCGTGACCTAGTGCGCGCCGCCCAGGCGCACGACCTCGTTGCGGGGTTGCCGGAAGGCCTTCAGACCACAGTCGGCGAACGTGGACACATGCTGTCCGGCGGAGAACGCCAGAGGCTGGCGATTGTGCGCTCTCTCCTGCGCGAACCCAGACTCCTCCTGCTGGATGAGTCCTCCTCCGCATTGGATGCGCTGACCGAACTGCAGGTTCGCCGTGCGTTGGCGGATGTCCGAAACGGACGCACGATGATCGCTGTGACGCATCTGATAGTGTCGATCATGCACGCGGATCGCGTCCTCGTGATCGACGAAGGAAGGCTCGTCGAGGAAGGCTCTCCCGCCGACCTCATCGAGAAAGGCGAGCTGTTCGCGGAACTCCATCGCGCCCAGTCGCTCACGCTCGCACGAGGCGACGCCGAATAGAGGACATCAGAGCCGACCGAACCTGCATCCGTGCGGCGGCCTGAAGTAGGAGGCATCTGACGCGCGTATCGTCGAGCCCGCTCACTACCCCTGGCAGGACCCCAATATGGAAGTGCTTCGGTATTCGGCCGACATGTCCGCTGGCCTCGCCGCATCGTACAACCGGCTGGTCCATGGCCTGCCGTACTGCTATCCGGTCACGGCGCGCGAGTTCGCATCCGCGGCGCAAGTAGACGATGAGGCGAGCCGGTCTGGGCTGGCACACGACGCCGTGCTTGTCGCCGTCGACGGCTCCGCGCCGCTTGGATTCCTCCACGTTGCCGTCACCTCCAACGACGACGACCCGCAGGGCCTGACGCGCTTCTTCTGGTACGACCGTGGTCAGCGCGTCGCGGGGCAGGCTCTCCTGGTCGCCGCGGAGGAGCATGTCCGAGCGCACGGCGCCGACCAGATGGAGGTGTTCCACCAGAACCACAGATACCCGATCTACCACATGCGCCACGTCTGGGGGTCGGATCGCCTGGAGCACGTGCACGCCCTGTTGCACCACAACGACTATCGTCGACGGCACGGCGAGATATACCTCGACTGGCCCGACTACGATCCGATCGCGCCGGCTACGGTCGACATCGCGTTCGACATCGGCGTCGAATGGGAAACCGGAGGCGGGAGCCGGAAGAACCTGCGCGTCAAAGCCGTGCGCGACGGAGAAATGATCGGCGAATGCCACAGCGATTCCTGTGGTGAATACTCGCGCGTGGATGAAGCTCAGGATCGCATCTACACGGTCGGGCTGGGCGTCGAGCGTGAGTTCCAGGGCAAAGGGCTAGGCAGGCATCTGATGCGCCGGTCTCTGGTCGAGGCGCGTGACGCCGGGTATCGCCACGCGGTCATCAGCACGAACCAGGAAAACCATCGCGCGCGGCTGTTCTACTCGAACTTCGGCTACCACCCAGTCGACTGGACGTACTCGCTGTACAGGCGCTTTGACTGAGATGAGGCAGTCCGAAGACGGGCAATGGCTCTGGCGTCCGACGCGCGTCGCTAGGCTTCTGTCCCATCTTCGCGGGTGAGTTCGCCGCGCCACAGGCGCTGCATCTCCTCGCATGATGCGAGCAGTTCGTCGAGCGTCCCCTCCGCCTTGACCCGTCCGTCCTTGAGCACGAGGATGTGGTCCGCGCGGCGCAACACCGGCCGGCGATGCGAGACGACGAGACACGTCGCCTCATGGGACTCGAACACCCGCTCCCACATCGTCTGTTCGGTGTTCACATCCAGGGCGCTGGAAAGGTCGTCGAAGACGAGGAGCTCCGGCCGCCGAACGAACATACGCGCCGCAGCGGCCCGTTGGATCTGCCCGCCGGACAGCTTCACCCCGCGCGAGCCGACGAGCGTGTCGAGCCCGTCGTCCAGTTCGTCGACATCGCTCTCCATTACCCCCAGGCGTATGGCCCGCTCCAAGTCGTCCGCGCTGTCCGGCAGCCCCATGAGGATGTTGTCGCGCAGTGGCTCACTGAACAGTCGGGGCGTCTGCGATGTGTACGCCGCCCGAGGCGGCGTGAAGTGCGACGCCGGCTCCCTGACGAGTTCCCCGTTCCAACGGATTTCGCCCGAGTCCCTGGGCAGCACGCCGAGAAGCGTCTGCACGAGCGTCGTCTTCCCGGAGCCGATGCGTCCCGTGACGACGGTGAACGACCCACGCCGCATACGAAGCGTCACGTCGTGGACGCCGTTGGTGGAGTCTGGGTATCGGTAGGTCAGCCCCGATATGTCGAGTTGCTCCAATCGGGTCGCCTGCGTGCGCGCGGGCGCGGGCAGCGCGGGGAGATCGCCGTCCAGGTAAAGCGGTCCGTGCGCGATCAGCGATTCCGGCTTCGCGTCCGGTACCGTCTCGACCATCCGCTTCCACGACACCGTCGCGCGGATGTGCCCCGTTGCCACCATGCCGATCATCCCCAGCCCGCGCCCCACGGTCGGCACGAACGCCATGAACAGCGCGAAATCCCCCACCGTGAACACCCCCGAACGCATCTTCGTCGCCGACACGATCAGGACGAGTCCCGTCGTCAGATGCACGAGATTCCACTGCAGCGCGCTGAACGAATCCCCGATCACCTTGTCCTTCAGGGTCGCCTTTCGACGCTCGTCGTTAAGCTCGCGATACCGCTCTACGATGCGCGGCTCGCCCGTCCCGGACTTCACGGCGAGCACGTTGCGGAACATCTCCCCGACGAACGCGGTCGCCGTCTCGGTCGTCTCTCGATTGCGCGTCCGGTATTTGCGGAACAACGGGTGGATGAACTGAAGCGCCGCGACGATGCCCAACGCCGGCGCGACGGCGATCACGGCGATCAGCCAGTCCGTCCGCAGCAGCACGATCAGCGCGAACGCCGAGTGGAACAGGTTGCCCCACAGATCGACGAAGTTCTCATACGGGATCGCGACGCTCCCGACATCGCCTCGGAATCGGTTCGTGATCTCGCCCGACTGATCGGCCACATGGCGCGCGTGCCGCGTCTTCAGGATCGCGCGCATCAGGTTCTTGCGCAGGAGGCACTCTATCGGCCACCAACACCGAGACCACGCCGCGACGGCGCCGAACAGCCATCCGGTATTCGCCAGACGAATCATGACGAACAGCACGAGCAGCGTCCACGGGTTCCAGCCGACGGCTGCCTCGCCGGTAAGCGCGTCGAAGAACTCCCGGCCCAACAGCCCCGTGATGATGGGGACGACATCGTCGAGACCCCAGAGCAGGATGCTGAAGAGATACAACCACGGACGGTAGGCGATGAGACGCCGGAGAACCTGCCACATCGTCATGCCAGTTCGTCCTCGAGCCCTGTCCGCAGAAGCTGTGCGAACCTCGAATCTGGATCGGCCGCGAGGCGCTCGCGTTCTCCTTGCTCCGCGATACGACCCGAGTCGAGAATCAGGATGTTGTCCACCCGACGGACGGTGGAGAGCCGGTGGGCGATGATGATCCCCGTGCGCCCTTCCAGCAGTCGTGACACGGCGTGGTCCAACTGCCGTTCGGTTGCCGGGTCGAGTCGGGACGACGGCTCGTCGAGGATGACGACACCGGGGTCCTTGACGAACACGCGGGCGAACGCCAGCAGCTGCGCCTGTCCGGCGGACAACCCCGCGCCGGTCGCGTCCAGACGGGTGTCGAGACCGTCCGACAGCCCATTTGCCCACTCCATCATGCCGAGATCACTCAGCACCGCTTCGATGCGCGCCGTGGCGACGGAGAAGTCGAACAGCGTCAGGTTGTCGCGCACGCTGGCGTTGAAAAGCTGGACGTCCTGCGTCACCATCCCGACGCGTTGACGCACCGTCTCTACGGCCGCGTCCCGCAGATCGACGCCCCCGAGACGCACGCTTCCCTCGTCTGGGTCGTACAGCCGGAACAGCAGTCGCGTGATGGTCGTCTTCCCGCTGCCCGTTCGGCCCAGCAGTCCGAGGGTCCGTCCCGGCGCAAGCTCGAACGCGACATCCTGTAACACCGGCTCGTCCTCGACGTACCGGAAGGACACGTCATCGAACTCCACCGACAGCGCGCCGGCCGGTATCTGCGCCGTGCCGCGCTCCACCAGGGCACTCTTCGTCTTGTACAGCTCGTCGATGCGGACGATGCCCGCGGTGGCGCTCTGGAGATCCTGCAATTGCCGCGTCAGTTGCTGGAGGGGCATTTGCAGCATGCCCGTGTAATGGAAGACCAGATACACCGACCCGATGGTGAACGCGCCCTCGCGGTACCGCACGATCCCGAAGCCCAGCACGATCAAGTAGCTCAGCGCGAACAGCGCGTCCGCCGTCCCATACACGACGTGTCCCAGCATCGCCGAGCGCTTCACCTTCGCGTACGCGTCGCCCATGACGGCGTACAGGCGGTTCATGGTGTAGTCGTCGCCGCCGTTGGTTCGGATGTCTTCGATGCCGGCGAGCCGCTCCTCGATGACGCCAAACTGCGCCGCGAACGCCTCGCGTTCCGCCTCGAATGACGGGACGGCAACGTGACGTAGCTTGATGAGGATCGCGATGGCGGCCCCCGAGAACACCGAGAGCGTGAGGCCGAGCGTCCAGCCCT
Organism: Candidatus Poribacteria bacterium; assembly: GCA_002687025.1. Classification (GTDB taxonomy): domain Bacteria; phylum Poribacteria; class WGA-4E. Next base: position 3,044 of record NYZG01000094.1, on the reverse strand, counting down.
CGATCCATATCATCACCAGCGCGCCGACAAGGAACAGCGCGTTCCCGACAATCTGCAAGATGAACTGCGAGAGGAAGTTGGACAGGCCCGTGACGTCTCCGTCCACACGCTCGATCATCTCTCCGGGCGTGCGATCATTGTGAAAGCGGAGATCGAGCCGCAGGCAGTGGAGGGCAAGGTCGGCGCGAAGCAGGTTCGTCGCGATCCAGCCGACGTTCTCGGCGACGTACGACCCCATGACCTGCACGATCTGCCCGGCGACGCCTGCCCCCAGCAGAACACACCCCGCCATTATCAGGCTGCGAACGGCGGCTCCGGCGCGCGCCTCGTCGATGAAGTGGCGCACGATCTGCGGGTGCAGCAGGTTCAGCCCGACGCCCGCCAGGAGCAGCGCCGACAGCAGAGCCACCTTGCGCCACTGTGGACGCAGGTATTCAGCGAGTAGCGCGCGGTAGCGTGTCGTTTCGACTGAATGCAGGGACGCAGTCCTCTCCGAGTCTCCTCCTCATACGTCGCGCGGCTCACGACCATACTGGCGGTGGGGATGCACTCCTACGTCCATCGCACCGCCGTCCTGCATGGGTACGTTCCCGGCCACGAGCCGCCCCTGCGGATGCTCGACCCGGCAAGGCCGCGCAGCCACTGGACTCCTTTCCCTCGCAGGTGAAGGCTGCAGGGGCCTTAAGGCGGAGCGGATCGTCAAGTGTTACGGGGAGTGCCGTTCGTAGCGGGCGCTGCGCTGCGGCAGACGCCACCGTTCCACACGAAATCCGAACGCTTAAGCGCCCGGTGTGTGCGGTGGACGCGCAAGTCGGCCCGTTAGCGGTCACAGGTCGATCAGTGGTCGTACGAGGCACGGCTCGCATGCCTCGTGATCGAGACGGGCGAGTGGCGGCGTGCCTGCGTAGCGTTGTTCGTCCGGCAGCATGAGCCTCGATGGGCGCGACGACGATGTATCAACTGGAGCGGCGTCCCAACGCTTCTCGGATGTCGTCGATGGTGCGGCCGCCGATCCCACCGACGCGCGGCCGAGCCAGCGATCCGTCGTGTAGCATGCGCTCTAGATCGTCTAGCGATCTCACTCCTCGCACTCCGTAAAGCGCCCACATCGTCTCCACACTGAAATGCCGCAGCCCGATGGCTTCCAACATGAGGGCAAGATCGAACATCCCGCGAAGATTCGCGAACGTCTTCTTGGAGATGCCGGTCACGTCGACGAGCGATCCGTCCTGCGCCATTCGTTTGACATCATCGAGCGACTGAACACCGTGCTGTTCGTGAAGCGTTCGCACCGTCTTCTTGCCCACTCCCGGCAGATCGAAGACCTCAAAGATTGTGAGCGGGACGTCGGGACCCGGCCAGCCTCTCTCGCCAGTCTTCGTCGGGCGTAAGTACGCGCAGTGTATCCGCGCGACTTCGAATGCGGTCTTCCCACTCTTGTTCTTGAGCGTCGTGTCTGGTCCCAGAGCGAGCAAGCCTTCCGCAAGCTCTCTTTCGCTTTGGTAGGTCGCCAGGTGGAGGGCCGTGCGTCCTTTCCTGTCCTGCGCATTGATGTCCGCGCCGTGATCGCGGAGTAAGCGGATGACTTCGAGGTCCGTCGCCCAATGGAACGGCGTCCAACCCAGCGACGGATAGACTGCATCGACCTCCGCGCCGTTCTCGAGCAGTACCTGTGCGCACGCGTAGGACGACTGCCGCGCGGCCCAGTGCAACGGCGCGGAACCGTTTGCGTGGCAGGCGTTGACGCAGGAGACGTCCTCCTCAATGAGTTCCCGGACACATTCTACATCGTCGAAACCGCACGCAGAGAATAGGTCGTAGTGCGCGCCGCGTTCCAGGTAAAGACGCCCTATTATGAACGCCCCTTCCCTCCGTCCACGGTCCCCATGCCAGTCCCACACCTCGTGCTGCAGCGGTGTAACGCCTCCGGCGTCCGGCACGTCCAGGATGCGGTCCGCTCCGTAATCCAGCAGCAGTTCCGTCATCGCGTGGTCACGCGCCCAGAAGAGCAAGCCGACCTGCGCAGGCCATCCCGCGTGAACCATTTGCTCCTGGATATAGGATGCATCCGCGTACCCAGCGTCGAACACCGCTCGCATACCGTCGAGGTTGCCGGCTTCCACGGCCGCTGTCAGTGCGTTGTACTCGAACGGGTTCAGTGTCAGCCGTGGTACGCCGCGCTCCATCAGAAACTCGAGCGCCGGCAGTGATCCGGTCGTACCCACTGCCCCCTCAAGCGCCGCAGGTCCGGCGGTTTCGATGAGCGACGGTTCCTCCTCGAGGAGCGCTCGCATTCGGTCGACATCGCATACTCCGCTCCTCAGTGGGCCGCGCTGGTACGCGGCGTCCATGAACTCTATGTCCCGCTCCGTGTACTCGCCAGCAAGCGTCATGTCCTCCACAAGCGACCGAATGCAGCCCCTAGGCGTCTTCGTGGCGCCCGCGAGGACATACTCCGCCTCCCGCGAACTCATCAGACCGTCCCGTACCAATTGATCGACACGGAGAGTCTTTGGGTCTGCGTCCGGATCAGTCGAAGACGGCGGATGTGCCGACGATTCGACGTGTTCGGTAAGCAACTGCCAGTTGTCGAACCCGTACTCGCGAGCAACGACCAATTGCGCATCCAGCAGCGAGAACTTCGCCGCCAGAACCGCGGCGTCGGATGCCCCTGACAGGCTAGGCAGGTGATCCCTCAGACGTGGGATGGATTCGGGACTGCCGGATCCGTGCGATGCGCGAAGATCCTTCGCCTGGTTCTTGAGCTGTTCGATATTCGGACGCGTGGGCAGGTTGCGACGTGCGGACATACTACACCCCTTTCGATGCGCCTGTTGACCACGCAGACAGGCAGAAAGGAGTGTCGATACGAGATCGACCGAGCGGTGCGAAGGTGGGCTCAGCCCTTTCGCGGTCTTGCCGGCTCCCTTGGAGAGCCACTCTCTACCTAATAGGAACGGAGTGGACCGCCAAGCGTTACGATGCATGCCGTTCGATGCGGACACCGAGCTACGGCAGACGCGACCGCCTAGGCGCCACGCGCG
>NYZG01000093.1 GCA_002687025.1 Candidatus Poribacteria bacterium | reverse complement strand
TCCTTCTAGGACCAGTCCAGTCTGAATACGGGTTCGATCCTCAGGCGACCCTGGCTGCGTCCATGACAACAACTACCCGGCACGCAGGTGGGTGACGTCGCCGGCGTGCACCTTGACCGGCTCGCTCCCGTCTGACTCAACCACGAGGGCCCCGTCGGCGCTGAGGTCCACGGCCTCGCCCACCAGGTCTCCGCCGGGGCGCTCGACGCTGACCCGGTGTCCCACAGTTGCCGACACGGCTAGGTGGTCCCGTCGTAACCGCTCGGGGCCGTCGGGTCGGTCCAGGTCGGCCAACTGCCGGTCAAAGGCGACGAGCACGTCGACCATGACCCGCCACCGGTCGACCCGGATGCCTGCGCGGGCCAGCGAGGTGGCTCCGGGTGGAACGGGTTCGTCCGAGATGGCCGACTCGGGTGGCGGCCAGCCCACGTTGAGGCCAATGCCCACGACGATGGCGGGCCGGTCACCGGCCACCAACTCGGCCAGGATTCCTGCCACCTTGCCGGGGTGTTCGCCTGCGAGCAGCACGTCGTTGGGCCACTTGACGGCGGCGTCTTGGCCCATGGCCATGAGCACCTCGACGACCGACACGGCCAGCGCCGAGGTGACGAGCCCCCGGCGGTCGGGGCCGCGGCCCGCGTCGGCATCGGCCAGATCGCCGATCCGGTCGAACTCGCCCGAGCGTTCCCATTCGGCGCGCTCTTCATCGAAAGCAGCCTGTCTTGTGGCTTCGAACGCGGCGATGCTTTCGGCGTTTTCCTTCAGGAAGGCGCGATAATCGGCGAGGCGGAATTCCGAATGCTCGACCTCGATCGAGCGGCGTCCATTCGGGAAATCGCGCCGCCAGTCGGCCAGCTCATCCGCGTCGACCTTGAAGAAGCGGATCTGGTCGAAGAAACGCAGCAGCCATGGCTTGCCGTCGACAAAGGCGTCGGTCTGGCGGTGCGTGTTCCACACCTGGATGGTGCGTCCGAACAGCTGGTAGCCGCCGGGACCTTCCATGCCATAGATGCACATATAGGCCCCGCCGATGCCGACCACGTTTGGCGGCGTCCACGTGCGGGCGGGGTTGTACTTTGTGGTGACCAGCCGGTGCCGCGGATCGACCGGGGTCGCCACCGGCGCGCCCAGATAGACGTCGCCCAGCCCCAGCACGAGATAGCTGGCATCGAAGATCAGGCTTTCGACTGCGTCGGCATCGCGCATGCCGTTGATGCGGCGGATGAATTCGATATTGTCGGGGCACCACGGCGCATCGTCGCGCACCGCGCCCATGTATTTCTCGATCGTCTCGATGGTCGCCGGATCGCGCCAACTGAGCGGCAGGTGCACGATGCGCGAGGGGATGCGGAAATCCTCGAGGTCGCCGAGCTTTTCCTCCGCCTCGATCAGCGCGGCCAATGCAGCCTTCTGGTCCAGCGCCTTGCCGTCGAAATGCAATTGCAGCGAGCGGATGCCCGGCACGATGTCGATCACGCCTGGCAGCTTCAGCCGCTCAAGCTCGGTCATCAAGGCGTGGACGCGAATGCGCAATTCGATGTCGAGGACGATCTCGCCATATTCGACGAGGATGTTGCGGTCGCCCTGCTGGCGATAGACCGCGCGCGGGCGGATGCCCTGCTGCGGGATCTCGGCCAGGATCGGCGACAGATCGGCGATATCGCGTGTGGCGTGATCACTGCCGAAACGGTCCAGCGGCGCCGCTGCCGCCTCCGCAGCATCCTCGGCGCTGACGGGCACAAAGCGCAGCCGGTCGTCGGGGGCCAATTGTCCGATCTTCCACCGATCCGCCGCGATCACCGTGAACGGGCAAACGAACCCGCCCAGCGAAGGGCCGTCGGGGCCGAGGATGATCGGCATGTCGCCGGTAAAGTCCACCGCGCCGATGGCATAGGGATTGTCGTGGATGTTCGACGGATGCAGCCCTGCTTCGCCGCCGTCCTTGCGCGCCCATTGCGGCTTTGGCCCGACAAGTCGCACGCCGGTGCGGTTGCTGTTGTAATGGACCTGCCATTCGGCTGCGACGAATTCGGCGATGTCGTCCGGCGTAAAGAAATCGGGCGCGCCGTGGGGGCCGTAGAGCACCCGCAGTTCCCAGCTTCGCCCGATCTCGGGGAGGGCCAGCGCCGCCGGTTCGGTCGCCGGTTCCTCCGCGCCAAGATGCAGCGTGTCGCCCGCCAGCAGCCGCCGCGCGGCATGGCCGCCGAACTGGCCCAGCGCAAAGGTGCTGCGGCTGTCCAGATAGGCCGCGATGTCCAGCCCGCCCGCGAACAAAATATAGCCGCGAACGCCGCCGCCTGCCGTCCGGCCCATCGCCAGCGTCTGCCCGGCCTCGACCGACAGCACCGTGCCGCGTTCCACCGGCTCGCCGTCCAGCTTCGCGCCGAAATCCGCGCCCGTCAGGCAGATGCGGGCCGGCGCGCTGAATTGCAGGGTCGGTCCGCTGACGGTGACCTCCAGCCCGGCCATGCCTTCCGGATTGCCCAGCATCAGATTGCCCAGACGGAACGAACGGTCGTCCATCGGCCCCGATGGCGGCACGCCCACGTCCCACAGGCCAAGCCGTCCCGGCCAGTCCTGCACCGTGGTCGCGGTGCCGCCGCTGGTCACGCGAATGCAGTTCGGCTGATAGTTCACGCTCTCCAGCAGCCGGGTCGATACCTCGCCGCTGCCGAATTTCTCATTGCGGACCACGTCGCGCAGCCAGCGCAGATTCGTCTCGATCCCGTCGATGCGGCTGACGTCCAGCGCGTCCTGCATCGCCGCGATCGCCTCGTCGCGCGTCGGGCGGTGGACGATCAGCTTGGCGATCATCGGATCGTACCAGCTGGTCACCTCATTACCCGCCATGCACCATGTCTCGACGCGGATGTCGGACGGGAAGTCGACCGCGGTCAGCGCGCCGACCGTGGGGCGATAGTCCAGCGCCGGATCCTCGGCATAGAGCCGCACCTGGATCGCATGGCCCTGCGCCGCCGGAGGCTCGCGGTCGAGGAAGGTGAAATCGCCCGCCGCGCCGCGGATCATCCATTGGACGAGGTCGACGCCCATGACTTCCTCGGTCACGCCGTGTTCGACCTGAAGGCGGGTGTTCATCTCGAGGAAGAAGAATTCCTCGCGCTCGGCATCGAACAGGAATTCGACCGTGCCCGCGGACAGGTAACGCGCCGCTTCGCCCAGACGCACAGCCGCGGCGATCAGCTCGGCGCGCTTGGCATCGGACAGGCGAGGGGCGGGGGCTTCCTCGACAACTTTCTGGTTGCGGCGCTGCAAGGAACAATCGCGTTCGCCCAGCGGCATGATGCGGCCTTGGCCGTCGCCGAAGATCTGCACCTCGATATGGCGCGCGCGGCCGATATAGCGTTCGAGGAAGACCCCCGCATCGCCGAAATTGCCCGCGCCAAGCCGCGCGACGACCGCGAAACCGTCGCGCACGGCGGCCTCGTCCTCGCAGATGCGCATGCCGATGCCGCCGCCGCCGGCCGTGGCCTTGAGCATGACCGGAAAGCCGATCTTGCGCGCCGCCTCGACCGCTTCCGCCTCGTCCGTCAGCAGGCCGGTGCCGGGGGCGAGGGGGACGCCGTGTTCCTCCGCCAGAGCGCGGGCGCTGTGCTTCAGGCCGAAGATGTTGATGTTTTCGGGCGTGGGGCCGACGAACACGATGCCGGCGGCCGCGCAGGCCTCGGCAAACTCGGTATTCTCGGCCAGAAAGCCGTAACCGGGATGGATCGCGCCCGCGCCGCTTTCCTTCGCGGCTGCAAGGATCGCGGGAATGTTGAGATAGCTTTCCGCCGCCGGGGCGGGGCCGATGCAGATCGCGCTGTCGGCCTCGGACACATGCAGCGATCCCGCATCCGCCTCGGAATAGACCGCGACCGAGCGAAGCCCCATGCGGCGCAGCGTGCGGATGATCCGGGTGGCGATGGCCCCCCGGTTCGCCACGAGAACGGTGTCAAAGCTCATGCGGTCACGATCATCCGGACAGGAGTGGGGTTGAAGGCGTTGCAGGGATTGTTGATCTGCGGGCAGTTGGACACCACCACGATCACGTCCATCTCGGCGCGCAGGTCGACGGTCAGGCCGGGGGCGGAAATGCCGTCGACGATGCCCAGCGACCCGTCTTCCTCGACCGGGACGTTCATGAAGAAATTGATGTTGGGCACCATGTCGCGCTTGCCCCGGCCTTCGGTGAGGTTAGCCTCCAGGAAATTCTCGACACAGGCGTGCTGCGCCTTGGTGTGGTGGCCGTAACGCAGCGTGTTGGATTCGCACGAACACGCGCCGCCGATGGTGTCGTGATATTCGACCGAGGTGTCGGTGATGGTCATCATCGGCCGCCCCTCGTTCGAGAGCAGCACCGATCCGGTCTTGAGGAACAGGTTCCCCTGCGCCGCGACCGTGTCCTGCGCACTGTAACGCTCGACATCGTCGGCGGCTGAATAGATCAGGAAATCGACGGCCTGATTGCCCTCCACATCCACGACGCGCAGGGTCTGGCCCTTGGCGACATGGTGCAGCCATGGTGCGCGGGCGGGCACGATCTCGTCATGCACGATGCTGCCGGAAAGGCCGGTAGTGGCCGGATCTGTGGTCATGTGTCGGCCCTTTCTCAGCGGCGGTAGTAGTCTTCGACATTCTCGAACGCGCGCAGCCCCTCGGGCGAGGCGTTGCGCGCGGCGTCGTCCTCCGGCGTGACCGGCCCGCGCCATGCGGTGGCGCGCAGGCGGGTGACGCTATAGTCATCGCGCGGATCCATCACGTGCGGGCAATTGGCGATCACGACGATCACGTCCATCTCGGCGCGCAGGATCACGCTGCGGCCAGAATCGAACGGGCCGACCTGCGGAATGATGGTGCCGTCCTTCTCGATCCGCGTGCCCTTGAACAGGTTGACGCAGGGGTGGACGTCGCGGCGCCGCAGCCCGTGCTTGGCCGAACCCAACAGCAAACGGTCGCGCCCGTTGGGAAAGGCCCCGCTGTTGCGGCCCTCGCCATATTTGGCGGTGTTGGTGGCCGCGTTGGAGGTGCCGCAGAACGTGTCATGCGTGCCCGCGTCGTCGTGCACGATGCTCATCAGCACGCGGCCCATGTCGGACAGCAGCAGCTTGTTTTCGCCCAGATAGGCGTTCCACTGGACCTTCACCGTGTCGGCGACGTTCAGCCGCTCGGTCGGCATGTCGGCGTTATAGATCAGCAGCGAGGCGCAGGCATCGCCCTCCAGATCGATCAGCCGCAGCCGCGATCCGCGCGACAGGCGCCGCGTGGCATAGCCGCCCGCCGCGATGGTCTCTTCCCACACCAGATCGTCCGCCGACACGCCCTTGGGCAGATCGTCCGCCACGGGGGGAAGCACCGGCATGGCCTCGGCCTTGGTGCCGGCCATGGCGCGGGCATGGTCGCGCGCCGCCATCGGATCGGCCAGATTGGTCGTCATGCGGTTTCCCTCTTCTTCGCAGCGCCCTTGGCCGCACCCTTGGCGGGCGGCTCTTCGCCTTCCAGCTCGTGCAGAGGCGGCAGCAGGGCGGTGGTGGTGACAAGTTGCAGCTGGTTCACGCCGCGAATGCCGCGCAGCGCGTCGCACAGTTCCTCGAGCCTGTTGGCAGGGCCCTGCACCAGCAGAACTTCCATCGACTGGTCGTCCTCAAGGAAGACATGCTGCGAGGAGATGACTTCCTTCAGGTAATCGGCCTGCGTCTCGGACAATTGCTGCCGCGCCTTGCCGCGATTGCCGCGATAGACCAGCGTCACCGTGCCCGCGAGCATGTCGTCGGGGCGCACGCGCGCCTCATGCTCGGCCAGCGCGTGGCGGATCAGTTCGGCGATCAATTGCGAGCGCGAAGGCAGGCCGCGTTCCTCGACCATCATGTCCAGCTGGCGGAACAGTTCGGCCGGCAGGCTCATGCTCAGGCGGGCAAGATTGGTGGGCTCTGAACTCATGCGAACGGTCTCTCAATTATTATGATTATTGTCAATCGTAATACTGCCCGCTGAAACCTCGGGCTCGGCATCGGCGGCTTTGGGCGTTTCCTTGCGGGTCAGTTCAAGATCGTAGACCGCCGTCGCGCCATAGCGGTGAGGCGCGTGCGGATCGTGCCGCCTTTTGTCGAGCGTCAGCACCCGCGTCCCCAGCGAGAACGCCTCCTTGATGTCGTGGGTGACCATGATCACGGTCAGCCGGTATTCGTTCCAGAGCTGCGTGATCAGCGCATGCATGTCGGTCCGGATGCCGGGATCGAGCGCGCCGAACGGCTCGTCCAGCAGCAATATGCGGGGCCGCTTGATCAGCGCCTGCGCGATGGCAAGCCGCTGCTGCATTCCCCCCGACATCTCGGCCGGATAAAGATGCATGCTGTGGTCCAGCCCGACATGGGCGAGCATCTCTTCCGCCTTCTCCCGCGCGGCGCGTTTCTGCGAACCGAACAGGCGCGAGGAGAAGGGCGCCTGCTTGCATTCCAGCCCGAACATCACATTGCCCAGCGCCGAGAGATGCGGAAACACCGAATAGCGCTGGAATACCACGCCGCGATCCGGCCCGCATTCGCCCGGCAGCGGCACGTCGTCGAGCAGGATCGAGCCGCGCGTGGGCGTTTCCTGCCCCAGTATCACGCGCAGCAGGCTGCTCTTGCCCGCGCCCGACGGGCCGATGATCGACACGAACGAGCCTTCCTCGATATCGAGGGAGACGTTCTCGAGCACGATCTTCTCGCCGTACTCGACCCAGATGTTGCGAAGGCTAAGCAGCGCGCTCAATGGTCGGCTCCATGGGCCCAGGGGAACAGGCGGTTGCTGGCCCAGGTGAGGGCAAGGTCCATAACCACCGCAAGCAGCGCGATCCACGCGACATAGGGCAGGATGATATCCATCGATAGGTAACGCCGGACGAGGAAAATGCGGTAGCCGAGCCCGATGTCGGCGGCGATGGCCTCGGCGGAAATCAGGAACACCCATGCGGGGCCAAGCGACAGGCGCACCGCCTGGATCAGCCGCGGCATGGCCTGCGGCAGGGCGACGCGGATCATCACCTGCCAGCTGCTGGCACCCAGCGTCTGCGCCTTGATGATCTGTTCGCGCGGCAGCGCCCCGATATGGGCGGCGATGTCGCGCATCATGAAGGGCGCGATGCCCACCACGATCAGCGCTACCTTGGCCGTTTCACCCAGCCCGAAGGCGATGAAGAGGATCGGCAGCAGCGCAATCGGCGGGATGACCGCAATGCCCGTCACCAGCGGGCCGAACGTGGCGCGCACCGGCGGCAATATCCCCAGCACCAGCCCGACCAGCAGTGCGGACAGCGTGGAGATCGCAAGCCCGATGCCCAGCCGCGTCAGGCTGGCCAGCGTATCGGCCCAGAACAGATATTCGCCCGAAAGCTGGTCCGGCTCGGTCACCAGCGAGGCCATCGCCTCGATCATGGCGCCGGGCAGGGGGAGGATCTTGTCGGCGGGATTGACCGCGTGCCGCGCCCCCGCGACCGCGAGATAAAGCACGATCAGCAGGATGATCGGGATCGCGCCCAACAGCATCCGGTTGCCGCGCCGCGGCCGGCGATTTACCCAGCGCATCGATCAGAACCCCCGCTTTGGGCGGCTGCGCGCATCGTGCCCGCAGCCGCCCCGATCATTGTGCCCGTCACAGGGCGCCTTCGGCGGCCATCTGCATGTAGGTGTCGTCGAACCTCAGCGTCACATTGTCCGGATCGCCCAGCACGGTGCCGCCGGGGAAGGACATGCCCACCGCATCGGCCGACCGCGCGCCCTGTCCGAACAGGCCCTGCGCAAAGCTGAAGTCGCGCACGCGCGTCATCGTCTCGACCAGGGCGGGCGAACGGGTCGCCTCGACCGCGGCGGCGGGGTCGGCATAGAGATAGGTGGTCGACAGCTGGTCATCGAACACGTCGGGCGTGGTGCCCGCCAGCTTGGCCATCGCCGCACGCGCCTCGCGCCCGGCTTCGCTGTCCTGCTGCATCAGGGCCATCGTTTCGTACCAGATCCCCGCCAGCGCCTTGCCGAGGTTCGGATTGGCCTTCAGCGTCGCGGTATCGACGACCAGCAGATCGATGATCTCGCCCGGAATATCGGCGGAGCTGAACACCAGATTGGTATTCGCCGTGTCCCTCATCGTCGCAAGCTGCGGGTTCCATGCCACCGCCGCGGTGATGTCGGGCGAGGAAAAGGCCCCCGCGATATCGGCATCCGACGTGTTGACGGTATTGACGGCTGTCAACGGCATGCCCTTGGTCTCAAGTCCCCGCGCGAGCAGGTAATGTGAGACCGAAAGCTCGACCAGATAGACGTCGCGGCCCTGGATCGCGGCCAGATCGTTCGAACCCTTCAGCAGGATCCCGTCATTGCCGTTCGAATAATCGCCGACGATGATCGCGGTGGTATCCTTGCCGCCAGCGGCGGGGATGGTCAGCGTATCCATGTTGGTGACGGTTACGCCGTCCAGCTTGCCTGCTGTGTACTGGTTCACCGACTCGACATAGTCGTTCACCTGCACGAAGTTGATTTCGATCCCGTACTTGTCGGCCCATTTCTTCACGATGCCGGCCTGCTGCGCATAGGGCCATGGCATCCATCCGGCATAGATCGACCAGCCGATGTTGAATTCGGTGCGCGGCTCCTGCTGCTCGCTTCCCGAAGGTGAGCAGGCAGCGATCAGCATCGCGCACAGCATCAGTGCAATTTTTCCCGCGTGGCGGACCCCCATGAGCATGATTCGAACTCCTTTCGCGGATGCAGCATTGCGCGAATTGGGCCGCTTGTCCATGAAGAATTATTACTGTTGATATGTTTTGTAATATCCGTAGGATGATCGTCGCGCGCACCGGAATCGCAAGGTTCCGGCGAGGCGCGACGTCTGGGAGGGCGTGCATCTAGGGCTATCGTTCACGGCTGCCTTCGGGCGGCGCATGGGGGGAGTGCGATGCCGCAAAACCAGACCTACCGACCGGAACTGTCCGGCAATCCGCAATCGTCCACCTCGCGCAGCTATCCCAACGGCAATCCGGAATTGCAGTATAACCGCCCCGGCGTGCGCAATACCGACAGTGCGGTGCCGCTGCATCCCGCCGCCCCCGTGATACACGACTATGCCAGCGACGGCCCTGCGCCCGGCAATATCGCCTTTCGCTGGGCATATGGATCGAACGTAGCGGCGAAGAACACCGACCCGCGCGTGCAGGTGATGCAGTATAACGAGGACAGCTTTATCCTGCGCCAGAACATGTGCGTGCATTGGGAAGCGCCGTTCACCTATCTGCTGTTCGGCAACAAGGGCGCGCTGCTGATAGACAATGGCGCAAGCGCCAACCCCGCGCATTACCCGCTGCGCGAGACGGTCGACGCGATCGTCGCACGCTGGGCCAAGGCGAGGGGGCGCACCCGCGTGCCGCTGACTCTGGTGATGACATCGGGCGAAGACCACGCGCAGACCAAGGGCCTTGCCCAGTTCGCGGGCCGCCCCGACACGACCATTGCGCCCACGCCGCTGGCCGCGATGCAGGAATTCCACGGCCTGCTGGGCAAGTGGCCCACCGGCACGTCCAGCATCGATCTGGGCGACCGCGTGATCCAGGTGATCCCGACGCCCGGCACGCACAAGGACGGGCTCAGCTTCTACGATCCCTATTGCGATTTCCTGTTCACCGGAGACCTGCTGTTTCCCGGAAAGATCAATATCGGGAACGACCGCGATTTCGTGGCCTCGCTCGAAAGGCTGAAGGCCTTTGCCGACGCCAATCCCGTCAAATATGTGATGGGCGGCCATATCGACATGATGTTCGTGCCGGGTCAGGCCTATCCGCGCTTCCGCAATTACCGGCCCTATGAACGCGTGCTGGAAATGGAACCGTCCCTGATCGCAGAGGCGCTGCAATATGCACGCGAGGTTCAGGGGAGGGACCTGATGCTGATCCGGCCCGACTTCATCCTGCTGAACGGCGTCAGCCCCGATCAGCGAACCAATGTGTGGCCCGCCGACGTGCCGCAGATCCGCCCGCCGCATCCGTTCTGAACTGGGGGACACATTCATGGACCGCCGCATGTTTCTTGCCTGCAATGCCGTCGCCGCAATCCCGCTGTCGGGCGCGGGCGTGGCCTATGCCCAGTCGCGCGCCGGCAATGGCCCGCCGATCGATTTCACCAGCAACCTGCCCGCCGCCGGCAGCTTTCCCGACAGATGGATCTTCGGGTCGGAATCCTGCATGGATAACACCGACCCGCCGTGGCAGGTGCATTGGTACAACGACCACACCGCGATCCTGCGCCAGAACAAGGCTTACAGCTACGAAGCGCCCTTCGCCCCGCTCTATTTCGGGAACGACCGGATCCTGCTGCTGGACGAGGGTTTCGTGCAGCTGCGCAACGACTGCGACCTGCGCGGCATCGTCGATGCGACTATCGACGAATGGTGCGAGCGCAATGACAAGAACCCCGAACGTATGGAACTGCTGGTCGCGTTCAGCCATCTGCATGCCGACCATTATGCGGCGGTCAACCAGTTCGCCGAACGGCCCAACACCCGCTACATGGGCCTGACGCATGAGGAGATGGTCGGCTTCTGGGGTATGACCAATTTTCCCGAGGAACGCGTGTCGCTCGACCTTGGCGGGCGCGAGATCCTGATCTGGGGGTCGCCCGGCCATGTTGTGTCGGAATTCGCCTATTACGACAGCTACACCCAGATCCTCTATACCGGCGACATGTTCTATCGCGGTCGCTGCTACATCAGTTTCTGGGAGCCGTGGTTCGACAGCATGCAGCGGCTGATCGATTTCGTGGACACCCATCCCGTCACCCATGTGATGGGCTGCCATGTCGAGATCAGCAAGGACGACGAGGACTATCCCTACGGCCTCACCTACCAGCCGAACGAGGCGCCCGTGCAGATGACGGTGCAGCAATTGCGCGACACGTTCGAATTCGCGAAGACGGTCACCGAACCGGGCATCTATTTCACCGGCACGGTCTTCCTATGCAACCAGACGCGCAGCATGACCACCATCGACAAATACCCCTATCGCTACAGCTGAGCCCGCCGGGCCCAACCAAGGAGCATGCGCATGAAGAAGACTGTCGCAGCGGCACTCGCATCGGCCGCCATCCTGTCATCGGTATCGGCAAGTGCATCCGAACTGGTCGAGCAGGAGTTCAGCGTTCCCGGTTTCGCCGACTTCCTCGCGATCGATGGCGACACGGTCTGGACCACCAACGACGGCCGGGTCGAGCAATGGTCGACCGAAGGCAAGCTGGCCGCAACCCCGATGCCGCGCCCCTGCGGGACCATGGCGGTCGGCTATGGATCGCTGTGGGTGGCCAATTGCCCCGACGCCAATCTCTACCGCATCGACCTCGACACCGCCGAGGTGCAGACGATCATCGAAACCGGCATCGCCAATCCAAAGGGCGAAACCAATGTGGTCGAGGGGGCGGGATCGATCTGGGTCCCCAGCGCCGCCACCGGCCAGATCGCGCGCATCGATCCGGCCAGCAACACGGTCATCGCCAGCGTCACGGTCGATCCGGGCACGTTCTACCTCGCCTATGGGTTCGACGCGCTCTGGGCCGTCAGCAGCGATGGGCAGACCCTGCAGAAGATCGATCCCGCCACCAATGAAGTTGTCGGCAAGGTATCGCTGGGCAAGCAGCCGGGCTTCCTCGCCGCAGGCGAAGGCGGGGTGTGGGTGCAGGAACAGGGCGACGGCACCGTCGCAAGGGTCGATCCCGAAACGATGGAGCTGGTCGGCCGGATAAAGGTCGGCGAGAACCTGATCTATGGCGATATCGACGTCGGCGGCGGCGCGGTCTGGCTGCGTACCACCGACGACCAGACTTTCGCCAAGATCGATCCCGCGACCATGCAGGTCGTCACGCGCGCAGGCGCGGCGGCTGGCAGCGGCGCGCTGCGCTATACCGATGCGGGCATCTGGACGTCGGCGCATGACAACCAAACCCTGTCATGGTGGTCCGAACCTGCCGCTGCCGCGGAGGAGTGACCGCACCCCTCAGACCGAAGACAGGAAACACCCGGGCCAATGTCCGGGTGTTTTCGTTTGAGGGTCCGGCGGCTGGGGAGGGGGAAGGATATAATCTTCCCGCGATTCGCCCCGCTAGGCGGGTAATGTTGCAGCATTGCTACTATCGATGCGCCCGAAATGCCCTGTTGCCCCGGTCCCGTATCACACGCAAAACAGCGAAAATCCTTGCGGTGCAGACATTTGTTGCCGGACAACGCAGTTGCAGCATTGCTGATTTAATACGCTTGACGCTTTTGGTAATATCTATACCTTGTCTCTCGTCGCATTAAAGAACGACGCAAAGCCACTGGGCAGAGGAATTTCGACATTGGGCCGTTCGCGGCCCGATAAGGAGGTTTTCTATGCACCAGCCGCAAGATGGCAGCACGCATCGTTCCTCTGCTTCGCAGGCGGATCCCGCCGCGCAGGCAGCATCGGATGCAGCGCCCGGCGCGAAGGTGCGGACGACGATCGTCAACCTGATCCCGCCCTTCACCCTTGCCGCCGTCGTCGCCTTCTGGGGTTTCGCCCCCGACGCCTGGGTAGAGGCACCCTATACGCTCGTCATCGTCGCCGTCGCGATCATGGCGTGGATCCAGGGCCTCGAATTCCTGTTCGAACGGCACGAAGGCTGGCGCATCAACCGCCGCGAATTCGCGACCGACGTCTTCTACACCGTGCTGATGTACACCGTGGTCGGCTGGACCGCGACCAAGATCGCGGACGAGCCGCTGATGGCGCTGAAGGAACGGCTTGGCATCGCCACGCCGTGGCTGATGGAACTGCCCTTCGTGGTGCAGGCGCTGATGGTGATCATGCTGGTCGAATTCGGCCAGTATTGGATGCATCGCCTGATGCACAACGTGTATCCGCTGTGGCTGACCCACGCGCCGCACCACCACGTAACACAGCTCAACGCGCTGAAAGGCGCGGTCGGCAACCCGATCGAGCTGGTGCTGATCAGCCTCAGCGTCGTCGCGCTGTTCGATTTCAGCCTGGCCGCGATCTTCTGCGCGATCAACATGGGCGGCGTCATCTCGGGCTTTGCCCATGCCAATGTCCGGTCGAACCCGCCGCTGTTCTACTCATTCCTGTTCACCACGATCCGGCATCACAGCCTGCATCACACGGCGCTCAGCTATGAGGATACGCGCTGCAACTATGGCAATTCGATCATCGTTTTCGACCGCATCTTCGGCACCTATCGCGACGGCGAATCTGCCATCGTCGGGCAGGACGACCGCAGGCGTCTGTCGATCTACGAACAATTCATGTTTCCCTTCCAGCCCGTGATCGACCGTTTCAAGGCCGGCCGCGACGAAGGCGGGAAGGACAAGTCAACACCCTCGGCGGGTTGAACCCCGCCGGGCCGCAGGAAGAGTACCGGATCGCACAGCCCGGCCAATGGACAGGCGGGCAGC
>NYZG01000092.1 GCA_002687025.1 Candidatus Poribacteria bacterium | reverse complement strand
TCGGACCTGGCGAACTTCATCACGGGCGTCTACCTGCCGGTGTGCGGCGGGAACGTGATGCCCAGGATCTAACGCCGCAGGCGGCGCAAGGCGCGGATGATAGCGGCGTTGTCGAGGTCGCCGTCGCCCGCGTCGATGAGGGCGTCCAGGAGGCCGGCGTGGGCCTCGGTGAGGGGCATGCCCTGACCGGCTTCGCGGGCCGCGTCGAGGATGAGGCGCAGGTCCTTGCGGTGCTGTCGCACGCGAGAATCGGGCGCGAAGTCCCCTGCCACCATGCGGTCGCCCTTGACGTCCATCGCCACGGAGTAGCTGGGGGCGACGCGCGCCAGGTCCAGGAACGATGCGAGGTCGAGCCCGAGACTCTCCGCGAACGCCAGAGCCTCCGCCAAAACCGCGCGGTTGAGTCCGATGAGCACGTTCGTCGCGAGCTTCGCCTTTGCTCCGCTGCCCGGCGGGCCCACGTGCCGCACGGTCGACGACATCGCGCGGAGGAGATCATCGCACGCGGCGACGGCCGCAACCTCGCCGCCTACCATGAGCGCCGCCTTGTCCTCGCGGAGCTGCGCGCTGGAGCCCGAGACCGTGGCGTCGATGAGATGGATGCCGCGGGCGCCGAGGCGCTCGGCCAGCCGTTGCGTCTCGTCCGGCGACCCGGTCGTCGTGTCGATGATGTGGCGAGGCGGGACCGCTGCCGACAGCAAGCCGTCATCCCCTTCGACGACGAGACGCACCGCGTCACTGTCGAACAGCGACAGGACGACGCGGCCGACGCGGTCGGCGACCTCTCGCGGCGAACCGACGGCCAGGCCGCCGAGGTCGGTGAGCGCGCGCTGGCGGCCGGCGTCGATGTCGGCCCCGACGACCGTGTACCCGGCGCGCAACAGGCGCTCTGCCAGGACCGTCCCGACCAATCCGATCCCGATAAGCCCCGCCGCAGGTTTGGACTGCGCCATCAGTACTTGAACACCCCGTACATGAGCAGCGCGAGACCGGTCGCCCAGACGGCGCTAGCGCCCAGCACGACGGCTCCCGCCAACTGGACGACGCGCATCTGCCACCACATGAATATCCCCGAGAGAACCCACACAGCCATGCCGATGGCGATCACGTCGACCATCACCGCCCGTAGCGGGCGCCTGTTCGCCCATCAGGTGTCCCTGGTTTCTCGCCGTCGTGACGTCACTCGATGGGGTGAGTATCTTCCGGCGGACGCCGCCGGTCAACGCGCCGGTTGACGACGACGCCGGGCGTCGCCACACTGGCGTGAGGCAGATTGGAGACGCCATGGCTGAGCAACTCTTCGAGGGCGGATGCTTGTGCGGCGCCGTGCGATACAGCGCCGTCGGGCCCCCACAGCACCAAACGATGTGCCATTGCGCGAACTGCCGACGCGCGTCGGGCGCGCAGTCGGTCGCGTGGGTGTCCGTGTCTC
Organism: Candidatus Poribacteria bacterium; assembly: GCA_002687025.1. Classification (GTDB taxonomy): domain Bacteria; phylum Poribacteria; class WGA-4E. The sequence goes on along the minus strand of NYZG01000092.1, from coordinate 12,246 downwards.
GTGGTAAGGTGGAATTCACGCAGGGCGAGCCGTCGCGATACGCCTACACGCGCGAGGATGGGCGGAACATCGAGCGCACGTTCTGCGGGGGATGCGGCACGCAACTCACATACGCAGCGGACGGGCCGGACGATGGCATCGACATCACAACGGGAAGCCTTGACGACCCGGACGCGTATCCACCGAAGGTCGAGTCGTGGAGGGAGGAGAAGCTGTCGTGGGTGAAACCGTGACCGGCCGCGCGCTTCGATGTATTCCCCGGCATGTGTGCGGCGCGCGTTACCCGCACGGCGAGCCGACGTGACGCCGCGGCCGTTCGTCCCCGGCCTGGAACTCAGTAGGGCGCTCTACACGGAAGCCGTCGCTCCGACCATGGACAGGCTGTACCCGGGCGTGCCGTACGCAGCGGCGCTTATCGGCTCCGGCTCCGAGGTGCTCGGATTCGACACGGAGCAGTCCACGGACCACGACTGGGGGCCACGCCTGCTGCTCTTCCTGCGGGAGGCCGACCTCGCGGAATACGGGGCAGACATCGCCGCCGCGGCGCACAACGCGCTCCCCGAGCAGATACTCGGGCGCACGACGAGCATGGCGACCGACAACGCCTCGGAAGAACGGGAGTACCACGCCGTGACCGTGCGTGCAGTCGGCCCGTATTTCCTGTCGATACTCGGGATCGATCCCCATGGGCCGCTACGTCCGGCGGATTGGCTGACGTTCACGGAGCAGCATCTGCGCAGCCTGACAGGCGGCGCGGTGTTCCACGACGGCGTCGGCGCCATCACTCGCCTGCGGGAGAAGCTGCGCTACTACCCGCGCGACATCTGGCTGTACATGCTGGCGGCCCAGTGGCGACGCATCGCGCAGGAAGAGGCGTTCATGGGTCGGTGCGCGCAGGTCGGCGACGAGCTCGGCTCGATGCTGGTGACCGGACGGCTCGTCCGCGACATCATGGGCCTTTGCTTTCTGATGGAGCGCGTCTACGCGCCGTACATCAAGTGGCTCGGCACGGCGTTCCGCGAACTCGATTGCGGCCCGAGGCTGGGTCCCATTCTCCTCCGCGCGCTTTCATCGCCCGATTGGCGCGCCCGTGAACGGGAGCTTTCCGTCGCATACGAGACCGTCGCCGACATGCACAACGGTCTCGGCATCACGGACCCACTGCCGACGGGCGTGACCGGCTACCACGGCAGGCCGTACCTCGTCATCTCCGCGGACAGGTTCGCCGACGCCATCCGCGTCCGTATCACCGACCCGGACGTTCTCGCGCTGCCGAAGCATCTTGGTTCAGTCGACCAATTCGCGGATTCGACGGACGCCGTCAGCATGGCCGCGCAGTTCCGCTCCGCTTACGGCCCCGGGGCGGCGTAGCGCGCGGCCGCTCACTCGTCGACACAGCACTCGATTTCATGTTCCTCGTGCGCGAGTGTCGCCTGCCGTGCCGCGAGTTCGCGCAGCTCGGCCGCTGCCCGGCCTATCTCCTCCGGGCTGATCCCCTCCTGCGACAGCCGCTCCGCGACGGCCTCCATCTGCGACGCGACCTCCTCGGCTTCACCGGGCTCGTCCTCGTCGCCGACTCGGCGGATGAACTTCCACGCGGCGCGCACCTCCTTCGGCGCGACCTCGCGTACGAGCGCGCCGATGTCCGCAGCATCGGTGTCGGGGGCGAGGTAGGGTCGGAAGTTCAGCACGAACGGGCCCGAGCCAGAGTCGGGGCGCACGGCCTCCTCCTCTTCCTCGCTCTCGCCACCGGCCTCCGGCTGGATGAACGCGGCAAGCTGCTCGTGGGCGATGGACATGCCGGCCCAGCCCGAGTCCTCCGGGAGCTCGGCGAACATCCCGTGCGGCACGGCGTCGAGAGCTTCGAGCCGCTGCACCGTCGTGTTGAACTGCCGTACGATCCTGGGTCCTGCTTCGCCGTCGGCGTCCGGGTCTTGCCCCAATCGGTTCGCGGGCAACTCGGGTCTCCGGGCGGTCTCTTTCAGCATGCGGTAGTGCGCGGCGATTTCCCGTTCTCTCGCGTCGCTATCCATGGTCGTTTCCTTCCACTTCCCTTAGTGATCGTCTCAGTCTCAGCTTTGCCTCGCGAACGCGCCATTTCACCGTCGCCAACGACACGCCCAGAGCCGCGGCGATTCGCCGTTGGGGCGCGCCGTGCCAGTACTGCATGCGGAGCGGCGTCGCCAGCTCGTCAGGCAGTCGGCGCATCGCGGCGTGCAGGGCGGCGTGGTCCTCGCTGCGCGCGAGGATTTCGTCGGGCGTCTGCACGACCGTCAGACTCCGGTGGTACCGCAGTTCGTCGGCGCGCATCTCGGCGCTGTCGCGTCGATCGCGCCGCGCGACCTCGACGGCGCGCCTGCGCGTGACCGTCCGCAGCCATGCGGCGAAGTGCTCCGGGCGCCGTAACGTCGGCACACCCGTTCGCGCGGCGAGGAGGACATCCTGCGCCACGTCGTCCGCGGCCGGATAGCCGACGACCGTCGCCGCCATCCCTCGCACGACAGGGCCAAACCGCGCGACGAGTTCCTCGAACGCGTCGGGAGAGCCGGCCATGGCCCGTCTGACGACGGTCGCGTCGCTCTGTCCGGCGAATTCGTCTGCGTACACGTTTGCGCCCTTTGCATAGGTAGTGGGAGCCTATGCGCCGTTGGATAGGAGAATGTGGACCCCGCGCTCGAGCCGAAACGGCGTCAGATCCCCAACGCGGACGGTAGGTCGCATAACGAGGCCAGAAGGCCGTCGTTGGCATGGTCGGCGAGTTGCGCGGCCGTGTGCGAACCGCTGGTCACGGCGAGCGTCAGGCCACACGCGGCGTTGCGGCCGGCCTGCAGGTCGGCCGGCGTGTCGCCCACCTTCACGACGCGCGCCGCGCTGTGGACGCTCAGGAGACGCATGGCGCGGTGGATCATGTCGGGGGCGGGGCGTCCCTGGGCGACATCGCCGCTGCACACGGACGCCTGGATCACCGCTTCCTCGACGCCGATGCCGACGCGAGCGTCATCCAACCCGCGGTCCCATCCGAGTCGGCTCAGGATGATGTCCGTCACGCCACGATAGAAGCCGGTCGTCAGCGCGATGAGGATGCCTTCAGCGCGCAGGCGGCCGAAGCAGTCGAGGCATCCGTCGGTGGGCCGGATCGGGCGCGTCCGTACCCACTCTTCGAGCGCGGCCCTGAAGGCTGCATGAGACGCGTCCGCCCTGCGGTCTATCTCGTCCTCGGCGGCCACGCCGTCGAGGCGCCATAGCTCTCGGAACACGCGTTTCTTGCTGAGGCCACGCCGCGCGTGGATGGCATCACGGTCGGCGCGGAGGCCCGTGGCTGCTGCAGCCGTGAGGAAGGCGGCCTCGACGGCGCCATCGTCGCGCACCGTCGTGCCGGCCATGTCGAACACTACGAGTCGGTAGGGAGCCACGTGCGCCTCGGAGGGGAGGCGCGGCCCGCGCGCGGCGGGCCGCGAATCGTGCTACGGCGTTTCCGCGGCCGCGGGGGCGGCGCCCGTGAGGTCTTGCAGGAGGATGCTCTCGGCGGCGGTTGGCTTGCGGGCCTGGGCCATCTTGATCGCCTCGGTGCCGGTCGCCTCAATCTCGAGCAAGCGGACGGTCGTCTCCTGGCCGCGCGTGATACGGTAGTAGTTGTCGCGCCGCGGCTGGTCGCGAGTCGCGGCCTGCTCTTGCTGGTAGTTGGCCTCGGGCTGTAGCGACTTGCTGTCCTGCATGGACCAGATCATGAAGCGAATCTGCTCTGCCTCGACAGGGTTGAAGCGGAATACGGTCGTCGGCCCAGATGGAGCGGACTGCCTGCCCGGCACTACGACCTTGCCCTGGTCGATGCGCGCGACCGTCTTCCACGGGGAGAAGCTGTCCCGCGCGTCGTAGGCCTGCAGTTCGGCGCCCTTGTAGCCGGGAAACGGCGTTTCCTCGGTGTGCAACGCGGTCACGACGACGCGGTTGATGACTACCGGTTCCGCGAATTTCACGAGCGCCCAGGCGCTTCCCTGCGCGATGCGATTCTCGACGCCCCCTGTGCGCTGCCCACCCCGTTCACGCGTCTCGGTTCGCGTGAAGGTGTATTCCCAGCCTTCTCCGCCTTCCCACGCGGCGGAGTCTTTGACCCCGTTGATGAGGCTGTTGGCCGTTCGCTCGCCGTTCTGCCCCGACGAGGTGACGTCGGCGCCGTACTCGTACAGCGCGAAGTTCAGGAATTCCTTGTTCCCGCCGACCCCTGAGCAACCGACAGCGATCGTCAGCGTATACGCCAGGGCGCAATACCCCGGCCACGCAGGTATTCTGCCGCCCAGTACCTTCATCTCCTCGTTACTCCTCTTCTGTCGCCCTGGCCATGGGCGCTATATCCCTCGCGTTCGTCTATAAGATAGCACGACGCCCACGCACCGGCACGCACGCCAGGCCGAATTCAGCCGGCCCGTGCTATCCCTTTGTCGGCCACGCAACGCGCAAGTTCGCTAGCGATGCATACCGACAGGACGACGGCGCCATGCCGACGACAGACGCATCGCAGGACGTTGAGTGGGGCCCCCCGCCCGGCGCCGATGCATCGGCCGGGAGACGCCGACGCGGCAGCATCGTGCTCCCGCGTTTGCTGATCGGCCTCGTAGTCCTGATCTGCACCGAGGTGTTCTCGGGCGCCTCGGTCAAGGTCGGGCTGTGGCATCCGTGGACGTGGCTCGTTACGTATTGGCTGTACTTCGCGCATTTCTTCCTGTTCACGACGCTGGCCGTTCGCACGGGCAGGACGTCGTTGTCGTCGCTGTACCTGTGGGGGGTGCTGTTCGGGCTGTACGAGTCGTGGATCACCAAGGTGATCTGGCATGGCTATGGCGGCGACGGGAAGTTCGTCATGGGTAGCATCGGCCCGTACGGGTTTTCGGAGATCTCGATGGTGTTCATCTTCCACCCCGTCGCGGCGTTCATCCTGCCGTTGGCCGTGGCGTGTCTGCTGTGTCCGCCTCTCGGGCGTGTGTTCCCAGACCTTGCCTGGTTGACGTCGCGCGCGCGACTTGCGCGAGGGGTGCGGGTGTACCTCATCGCGTCGTTCGGCATCGTGTTGGCGATGAACTCGGGTGGGCCCGTGCATCTGGCGGCCAACCTGGCGATCGTGCTCGGTCTGCTCGCGTTGGCGGCGCGTCTGGCGCGGGCGGGGCTGGCTGCGTCGGAGGGCGTGGATATCGTGGCGTTCCGTGCGAAGGGGTTCGTCGGGCTGTGCGCCTATCTGGCGGCGCTCTACGGCGTCACGTACATGTTCCTGATACCAGCGGGCCGCCCTTCGGTTCCCGTGCAGCTTCTGACGCTTGTCTTCTACGCCATGCTCATCGTTGGACTGAGGCGCCACAGCCGACGGGCGCCGCTGCAGCACGTGCGGCGCGACACCATGCGTCGGGAAATGCGGTCGGTGATGGTTGGGTTCGCGTCGGTTCTGGCTGTCGCGATGATCCTATCGCCACTGGCCGGGCGTCCCGCGATCTTCGCGCCCGTGGCGGCGAACTTCGTCATCTGGACGCCGCTGGGATTCCTGCTGACGGCTGTGTGCCTTGTGCGCGGAGCACGGCCGGCGCCGGGTTAGCCGGCGCTGTCATCCGGCGTACCCCCGTCCTCGGCAGCCATCTTGCGGCGAATGGAGCGTACGACGACGGCGAGCCCCGCCGCCACCGCCACGGCCACCGCGATAGCGGCCCACGGCACGCGGCCCTCCGCGATCGCCAGCTTCAACGTGCCCCCGCCGACGACGTAGATGACCGTCGTAGGGAGCATGCAGAGCCACGACCAGAATATGTACGTCGTGGCAGGCACCGGCGTCAGACCGAAGGCGAGATTGAGGGGGCTGAACGGGAACAACGGCACGAGACGCGTGAACGCGACGACGGGGACGCCATGCTGCGCGATGAGTCCGTTCAGTCGCGTGAAATGGCGGCTATCCCCCAGGCGCATGGCGACGAAGTCGCGCGCGAGGTAGCGCGCCCCGAGCATGCCCACGCTCGCCGCGAGAGTGGACGCGACGCTCGCCAACACGACGCCTACGACCGGGCCGAACAGCACTCCCGACAGAACGGTCAGAGGCCACATCGGCGATGCGAACGTGGTTAGCAGGACATACGCGCCCACGAACGCCGCCGGCCCCCACGGGCCAAGCGACTCGACCCACGGCCCCAACCCAACGGTAAACGCGGCGAGCCAGTCGCGGTAGCCGACCACGGCCGCGGCGATGGGCGAGAGCGACGCAACAACGACCCCGACGACGGCCGCGGCCACGCCAGGGAGAACCAGCCTGACAACCGCGACGGCGACCGGCGCGAGCGCCACGACGATCAGCCACCGCGGCGCGCCCCGCTTGCTCCCGCCGTCGTCCCTGTCTGTTTCCGGCATCTGCTCCCGTTCGTTCTGCCGCGAGCGGCTTCCCGCGCCAAGACCGTGCCGACGGCTACGGCCGCTTGGGATCGGTGGCGTTGAGGAACTCCTCCAGGTTCGTGTATCCGTCGGAGTCGGGGTCGTCGTTGTGGTCCGGCGCGTTTGGGTCGAGGGCGTGGCGAGACTCCCACGCGTCCGGCATGCCATCGTCGTCCGAATCAGCGGGAGCGGGCGCGGAATGTAGCATCGGCCACCCGCCGACTTCCTCCGCCGAGTCGACCCTGGTCTCAATTCCCTTTCGCACCAGGTCGATTACACGCGCGTCCACGGCATCCCGAGCCGGCAGGACGGCCCCGACGGACTTCAGGGCCGCTGCGCGCGCCTCCCCCGCAGTCGTCGTCACCACGGGCGCAACGGGATACGGCGCGGGGACGGCGCCATCGCCGGTGATCTCGCCGAGGTTGCCCTCGGCGTAGTAGGTCGTCGCCGGGTTGGCGCTGAAGGGAGTCGTCGGGTGATGGTTGCCGACGAAGTTCATGCGCACCGGGTCGTCCGAGGAGTACCCGCGCCCTCCGGCGTGCATGACGTTGTTGCGGAAGTCGAACAGTATCGAGCCGTCGCCATATGTGCCGGGCCGCGGCGAGCGCGACCTGTGGAACGCGTACAGGTTGTGGTGGAACGTCACCGCGCCGTTCGTGCGGATGAGCGACCCGTAGCCGTGGGAGCCTTTGTGGTGGGTGCTGGCGTTCAGGCTCTCGCTGACGATGCACCACTGCACCGTGACCCCGGTGATGCCCTCACCCGAGACGGACAACACCTCGTCGTTCGCCCAACTCGTCGAGCAGTGGTCCAGGATGACGTCGCGCGCAGCGCCGCTCAGGGATAGAGCGTCGGTCGACCACCCCTTCTCGGCATGCTCCGGCCGCCGGCCGACCTCGTCGCCGGGCCGGCACCGGAGGTGGCGCACGATGACGTCATGCGTCCGCACGCCGACGCCGTAGTTCTTGATGCAGATGCCATCACCAGGGGCAGTCTGCCCCGCGATGGTGATGTACGGCTCGCGGATCGACAGCCCACGCTTCAGCTCGATCGTCCCGGATACGCGGAAGACGACAGTGCGGGCGCCTTCGGCCTCGACGGCGGCGCGCAGGCTACCGGGAATGAGGTCTTCATCGCCCGCCCCGTAATCGTCCAGGTTAGTGACGAACAGCACGGCGCCGCCGCGCCCGCCCTCGGCAAACCGCCCGAAGCCCTCCGCGTCGGGGAACGCCAGCCTCCCGGCGTCCTGCGCAGACACGACCGAGGCCACCGTTACGAGGATGGCGCCGATCCACGCACCGAGTCTCATCATCTGTCCATTCCCGTGAGAGGGTCGAGGACGGCGGAGCGGCACGCGTCCTGGCGATCCGTGCGCCCGGCGCCGAGTATAGGCGGGAACAGGCGGCCGCGCGACCTTACGCGGCCGGGCATGGCCGGCTATCCATTTCACACGTGGCAACCAAAAGGGAGGATCGCCATGCTGTTCCATGTCACTCAGCGTCACACGCCGGAGTCGTGTCCACTGAATTCGGGCGGGTCGACGTCGCTCTACGACGCCGACGCCGAGGGCGTAGCCCTGGTAGCGGCCTATGGGGCGTACGCCGAACACGCCGTGTACTATGTGCTCGAAGCCGACGACATCAAGGCGGTGCACCGCTTCCTACTGCCGGGCTTCGAACGGTGCGTATGCGATGTGACGCCCGTCGTGGAGGGAGCGCTCGTAGGCTGAAGGCGGTTCGGCACGCATCGGTTACACAGGTGGCGCCGTCAAGTCGAAGGTCGACTCGACGGACATGCGTGCTCCGTCCGCAGCGGAAGCCTTCGCTGCGGTCATGACCTCGAGGACGTGCAGAGCGTGCGCGCCGGTCATCATCGGCTCGATGCCCTTGATGAGGCACTCGGCGACGTACGCCGCGCCGCTCTGCCAGCAGTAGTCACGCGCGTCTTCGCAGTGAGTGTTCCACGCGCCGGACGCGGCATCCCACACTTCGACTCCCGTAGGACCCCAGTCGTACCCGAGCAGGTTGGCCGCGCCCTCCGTCCCGATGAACTCCACGCTGCGGTCGCCGCGTTGGGCGCGATACACGAATCCGGTCTGTACGTGTGAGAACACCGCGTCACCGTGGTCGATCAGAAGCATGGTGTTGTCGTCGGCTTCCGCGCGGAGCATCGCGCCGTCGACCTCGCGTTCGGGGACGGCCGTCCCGGACAGCGCGACAACGGCCTGCGCGGGCCCGAGCAGGCCGGTGAGCGTCGTCACGTTGTAGACGCCCAGGTCGAACAGGCTGCCGCCTTCCTTGCCGTAGAACCATGGCCCCCACGTCGGCCCGGCGTGGCCATAGGAGGCGTGCGCCGCGTATACGCGCCCAAGAGCGCCGCCGTGGATCAGGTCGCGCAGATAGGCGAACTGGGGGCTCAGCACGACGTTCGGGGCGCCCCACAGCTTCACGCCCTGGGTCTGCGCCAATTCCACGAGCGCGCGGCCGTCTTCGTACGATGTCGCTATGGGCTTCTCGCAGTAGACGTGCCTCCCGGCGGTCAGCGCCAGGCGGTTAAGCTCGCAGTGCGCGGGCATCGCCGTGGTGTTCAGGAACAGGTCGAACTCCGCGCCGTCGAGCATGCGGGCCATGTCATCGAACGCGGCCGGAACGCCGTGCTGCTGCGCCGACTGCTCCGCGCGTGACATGTCGACATCGCACACCGCAACAACATCCGCGTATTCAGACGCGGCAAGATGCGGCAGATACGACCGCGACACGCTCCCGCAGCCCGCCAGACCGATCCTGACTCTCTCCACGTTACGTCCCCCCATGACACGCGACGGCGCCGATCGGCCCCACGTGGGCGGATGTCCGCGCCCGTGCGCCCGTCCAAACTTAGCCGCGTGGCGTGGCGTTGGGTAGTGGGCCCATCGGTCTTACTGCGTGACGACGCCATGCCCTTCCGTCGGGCCGGACGCGGAAGCCCTGTCTAGCGCCAGCTCGAACGAGGGATCGCCGTTCATCGCGGCAAGATAGGTGAGGATCGCCGCGATGTCGCCGTCCGTAAGCCTCGCCTTCTTCCGCATCCCGTGGACCTGTGCGTCCCAAGCCGCGTCGTCGTAGTCGGCCGGGGGGTATAGCTTGTGGCATCCGCCGCACTTGGCTACATACACGTCGCGCCCGCGCTGCAGCGCGACGAGGGGTACGCCTGCGGTCTGCGCGTCGAGGGCGGTGACCGGGGGCAACCCCACAGCGCACGCGACCATGCCCGCGAGAGCCGCAGCGGCGGCAATCAGGCGCGTCAGTTTCAAAGGTGAATCCCCACGATTAGGCGGGTTTCCGTGCGCTCGTGGTCGGCGTAGTGGTCGGTGACCTGTGCCAGCAACGTGAACGTCGCCCACCACGACTCCTTCGCCGTGTGGAGCGTCGGGCCGACGTAGACGGCGACGTCCGAGAACTCGCCGTCCTCGCGCTCGGCGCGCAGGCTTGCCTCAATCCCGAAGGCGTTCTGACCCGTGCGATACGCCGCGCCGAACGTCTGTTCCAGTTCGGTCTTGTATTCGGAGCCGACCTCGCCGGTGGTCGTGGAGACTGTGCCCTTGCCCTCGACCTCGAAGATGGAGTTTGCCGCGACGATTACGTCGCCGAAGTTCCTGCCCAGCACGAGCTTCGTCTCGGTCTCCCACTCGCGGCGGTCGATTCCGAACTCCTGGTATAGCAGGACGCCCAACGCGTCGGCCGTCGGGTCGGACAGCTTGTATTTCCACTCCGAGGAGATGCCCTTGAAGCTCATGACGTTGCTGTCGGTCATGGAGCCGTCGGCGTTCAGGCGCTTCACGAAGACGTTCTTGGCGTTCATGTAGACGGCTGTGGTCAGGTTGTCGGTAAGGCCCGCCTCGAACTCCGTGCGGACGTCCCAGCGGGCGTACAGGCCGTTGTCGCGGCCGTTGCGCATGGTTGCCCACTGCTCGAGTTCGGTGACGCCTCTCGGCAGCACCTTGGGCTCGTAGGAATACGTGAAATAGCGCTGGTCGGCCTGAGCGTCGGACGCCGCGGTCATCGCCGCCGTTGCCAGAAGGGCGAGTGCCGCCGCCCGCGCTCGACCTGCTAAACAGAACATCGTGCTGCCTGCGCTCCCGGTGTAGGCCCAACTGCTGGCAATGCCGCAGTTGAGACTCAGTATCATCATATCCGCCACGAAAACGCCTCCATATGGAGGCGGCTAATTCAGAGATAGCCTCGCCCGCGCGGGGCCGCAATATGTGATACCTGATCGCGACGCCGGCTTTCAAGGCGATCGCGCGAGAAACCGTCGGCGCGGGCGCGACACGGCCGGCGAGGAAGACCCCGCCGGACGCGCTGTGTGGGTCGGGTCTCCGACGCGTTACTTCATCACTACCATGCGGCGCACGGCGTGGTAATCGCCTGCAGTCAGCTCGTACACGTAGACCCCGCTCGCGACCGCTTCGCCGCGCGCGTTCCTGCCGTCCCAATGCGCCGCCCGCCCGCGCCCGACGTGTTCGCCAATGGGACGCGGACCCAACTCCAGGGCCCGCACGAAATCGCCTCCAAGGCCGTAGATGCGGATCGTCACATCGGCAGCGTCGGCGAGCTCGAAGGGAATCCACGTCTCCGGGTTGAACGGGTTCGGGTAGTTCGCCATGAGACGGTTCGCGAACGGCTCGATGCGGAACGGGAACGCAAAGTCCGTCTCGATCCGCGACCCGTTGAGCCGCAGGTGAGACGCGCGGATGGCGCTCTCCCGCGTGGTCGAGATGCTGCGCGACGCCTCGAACGTGATGTCCAAGACTGCGTCAGCGCGCTCGATCGGCCGCGCGGAGGCGAAGGCGACTGCGACTCGGCCATCTGCTTCACGTTGGGTGAGGAGCGGCTTCGCTGCAGGGTCGTCGCTCGTCGGCCGCCTTAGTGAGACGTCGACGGGTGTCAGGAGCGCCTGGTCGAAGCTCAGGACGAGTTCGCCCGCGCGCAGGTCGGACACCCCCGTGGCATCGAGAGTGACGGTGATCTGCGCGCCCGGGCGTTCGGACGCCGAGATCCCGCGTAACGTGTAGGCGAGTGGCACGGGAGCCCCGGTTGGCGCGGCGCCGTCCAACTCGGGGAATACTGTGATGAGACCTACGTCGTATTGCAGGATGAGCGAGGCGTCCCCGGCGTCGATAGGCCCATCGCGTCCCACGTCGGCGACTATGTCCGCGATGTGCGGCGGCACGACTTCCGAGGACCACACGGGAGGGGTCAACTCGATTGGGAAGGGCTCGGAACTTCCTGGCTCTGCTAGCTCCGCGGCGACGTGTCCAAGTACCCACGCAGCGTCGTACGATGTCGGCGCGCCGTTGCCCGTGACATCGCCGTACACGACATCCAGCACCGTGAACACGCCCGCAACAGTAGATGACGATACGAGGCCTTCGTTCAGCTCGCAGCGGGTCAGGCTCAGTAGCGATGCGTCCCCGTTAAGAGCTTCGGCATCGACGGCGAAGCGCACGGTCACAAGCGTACCGCCGCCGGTCGGAATGCCGCTGTCGGCGGCGCCCACCGCTGTGGCAAGCGCGACATTCCATGTACCGGCCTCTCCGACGTTTTGCTCTATGGTCCACTTCGTGGGGTCCAGTATGCCGCTGTCCAGCGACGTGCTGGCGGGCGCAGGAGGGAGGAGCGCGGCGTCGTAAGACAGCGACAGACTGACGGCCTCGATGCCGAGGTCCGTTGTGTCCGACATCGACACAGCAATAGACACAACGCCTGGAGGTCGCGTCAATAGGTGTGTAAGTTCATCCGGCGGCGGCTTCCCAGTCGTTTTCGTTGCGTTGTCTGACGCCGTCGACGTACGTGACCCCGTCTG
>NYZG01000091.1 GCA_002687025.1 Candidatus Poribacteria bacterium | reverse complement strand
GACACCAAGACGATGGTGCTCCTGCGCCGCGACCTGACGCCCGTGACCATCACCCGGCGGAACGAGGACGACAGCATCGACTGGCGGCTCCTGTACCGCGACGACCGCGTCAACTACATCTTCCCTGGACCTCGGCGCAACCGAGTGGAGAAGGTCGACCGCAACCGGTACGATGTGAACGCGATCACGCACGTGGTGCGGGGGTTCCCGTTCGAGGACGAGGACGAGGTGAAGCTCCAACTCGTGACGATGGACCGCATCGTTGGCGTGGGGTTCAAGGTTGTGGGCGAGGAGATCGCGCGGGTGCCGGCGGGCGAATTCCCGTGCTACAAGCTGCGCGCCGGCCTGACGGGCATCAAGGGGCGGCTGTACACGCCCAAGATATACTTCTGGGTCGAGAAGGACCCGCCGCACCGCATGGTCCGACAGGAGGACGAAGGGGTGACGGACGTCGCCCGCACGGAACTGATCGAATGGCGCGTTGACACCGAGGAGGGCGCCCCATGATGCGATTCCTCGGACGGTCATGGCTTCCCACGGCCGGGATCGCGCGCGCTCTTGCCGTCGTGGTCATGTGCGCTGCGCACGTTGCCGCGGACGCTCAGAACCTGCTCATAACCGACTACCGAGTTCCCGTCAGCACGGCCCGGTCCCTACGGCTCAACCTCGACTACGACTACAAGCGACTTGGTGGCGACGCCATCGAGAACCGTGGAAACCTGTTCGCGAACTACAAGTACTTCTACGACTCGCTGCCGTTCGCGTACAGCGTGGAGCTGAACGCCGCCGCCAATCGGTCGGAGACGGTAGCGTTCGCGTCGGTGCTCGCCGACGAAAGCGCCCGGGCGTTCGTGTGGGACGACCTGTTCGTGGGTGCGGAACTTCGTCGCCAGTATGAGACTAGCGAGGACGGGTCCGAGCGCATCGACGCGGTTGCGGTGCTGGGCGCCGGTTTTGGCCGGTTCATCAACGCAACGCCGCTTGCCAAGGCCGTACGGATGGAGGAATGGCTGCTGGAGAGCGGTCTACTCGTGGATGATCTTCCGGGACATACGCTGATCGAACTGGCGCAGGTGATTCAGCGAGAGGGCGAGTTCCGAGACCGACACGGCGAGACGTACCGGCAGAACTGGTATGCCGCGATGGAGGCCGCCATACGCGAGTCCGGGATGCTCAAGCCCGCGAAGTTGGACGCCATGGCCCTGCTCCGCATGGACGAGGTCTTGGGTCGCGAACGGACATTCGACCGGTTCTTCGGGCGCGAGCTGAGCGTCGGGGCGAGTCGTCAGGTGTTCCGCAGTGACATCGTGCCGGAGGCGCTCAGCGGCGTCGAAATGACCGGCCGTCTTGCCAAGCCGTTCGGTTGGCGCACCCAGTGGAACGCCCGCCTGACGCTGTCCAGCCCGACGGACGACGACTTCGGCCGCGCCTATGGCCTGCTGGCCCAGAACGACCTGTCATACGAGCTCGGCGACAGGATAGACCTCCTGCTGTCGCACGTCCTACGGGCGGATCGGGCCGCCTCAGCGGACGCCCTGGGATACGACACGGTGGCGTCCCACAGACTGACAGGCTCGTTTGTGTTCTTCGTCGAGAACGCGCTAACGTTCAGCGTCAACGCTTCGCTGATCGAAGGCGGCGGAGAGTCACAACGGGCGCTCGCGGCCACGTTCGGGTACAGGCTGTTCTAGCGCAGGCGAGGAGCACGCGCATTGGGAGTATTGGACCGCTTTCGGTTGGACGGACGCGTCGCGCTTGTGACCGGAGGCAGCAAGGGCCTCGGAGAGGCGATGGCTCTCGGATTGGCCGAGGCGGGCGCTAAGGTCGTCATCACCAGCCGCCACGCGGACGAGTGTGAGGAGACCGCACAACGCATCATCGACGCGACCGGCGGGGACATACTCGCGCTGGAAGGCGATGTCACCGATAAGGGGGAGGTCGAAGCGAACGTGGCGGAGACGCTCGACCGATTCGGCCAGCTCGACATCCTGGTCAACAACGCGGGGACGAACGTCCGCACCGGCACGATCGATCTGCCCCTCGAGGACTGGCAGCGCATCGTGGACGTCAACCTCACCGGCCCGTTCATCTGCGCTCAGGCGTGCCTGCCGCATATGGTGGAGCAGCGCTACGGGCGGATCATCAATCTGTCGTCGATCTTCGGGGCCGTGGGGTTCCCGTCCCGCTCGCCGTACACGGCGACGAAGGGCGGCCTTCTGAACATGACGCGGGCGTGGGCGCTGGAGTTCGCCAACGACGGCATCACGGTCAACGCCATCTGCCCGGGGCCGTTCGACACGCCGATGAACCGGCCGCTCCGCGACGACCCGGTCGCGTACCAGACGTTCGTGTCGAAGATCCCGATGGGGCGATGGGGCGACCTCGAGGAGTTGTCGTCGGTGGCGGTGTTCCTCGCGTCCGAGGCGTCCAGTTATGTGACAGGGAGCGCGCTGTTCGTCGACGGTGGTTGGACTGCCCAGTGAGTGTGTGTGTGGATTCCGCGGCGTTCGTGGATTCACGGACGCGACTGCATTCTGGTGGATGCGCCCAGCGGAGAACCCGGAGGGTGCCGGCGTACCGCGCCGCCTGAGGATCACGCCCAGATCAGTGAGCGCACGCAGACCGCTCTAGGCAACATCGGCCTCAGCCTTAGCAGGCGTTCACGCGCCGGTGCGACACAGTCTCGCTATCGGAAGCGATCCCCGGTGTACGCGTCCGCCGCTATCTGGTCGCCAACGGGGAGCTTCCCGGGCTTCGGAGGCCTCGCCTCGGCGTGGCGCGCCACGGACTGCCTCGCCATGCGGCAGAAGATGTGGAGGCCGTCGTATGCCTGGTCCAGACGGTGCAACTTGTCGCCAGAGCCGTCGGTGAACTTCCCAGAGCGTCCCGCGCTCTCCAGCCCGCGCGCGGCCACACGTAGGGCCTCTTCAGCCTTGCCGGCGGCGTCCCGCATGTCATCGACTGCGCGTGTGAGGTCGTCCGTCGCCATGCTCGTCTCCCCGTATGCCACAGGGGCGGCTGCCGGAAGGCGAGGCGGTGGTGGGAAGTGGGGGCGTGGAAGAGGCGAGCGTGGCCGCTGCGGGTTTCTTCAGGGGGTCAGTCCTTGCTCCAGCCCCTGCCCGCTCTGCTTTGGCGCCCGCGATAGAACCAAGCTAGCAGCCAATACAGAACGCGCCTTATGCGAAGCACAATTGGCACAGTGTCTCCTCTGCGGCGAACGGCGCCTCCTGGGCCACCGACACATTCAGGCTACACGAGGGGACGCGTGCACGGAAGGCGCCGGCCGCGGCTGCCGGGAACGTGTGACATGAGTCCAACTGTCGGAAGGTGGATGGTCTGCCCGACGATGTGGCTGTCAGGGAGAGGTCTCGAACCAGAACGCCACTTCGATCACGTTGCCGGCGATGTCAAATACGGATCCCCCGACTTGGTAGCGCGTCCCAGCCACGACTGGGTTGCCGGGGTGGGCCTGCAACGTGATCGTACTCCCGTCGACAGTCGCGACCCAGCCCAACGAGGAGCCCCCGGCGGAAATGGTCAGCCGGTCGACGTCGACCGTTTCGCTGAACTCAGCGGCCAGGCCTTCGCGTAGCGACGCCGGGCCTACGTCCATCCGGCCTACCACGTCGGGGACGACCGACATCAGTTCCGGCGGAACCACGTCGTCGGGGATTACAGGACCGAATGCGATCATCGAATCCATCGCGGTTGGGTCATCGGCCACGCTCCCGCACCCGGCGAGCAACACGACAAGCAGCAGAGCAGCGCCCGTCGGTCGCAGTCGCCGTCGTGCGGTCGCGATGGCAGGCGCGGACATCTTCATGGTAATGCTCCTAGACATGGGTCCCGCTCAATGTAGCACGGCGATCGGTTATGGCATAGGGATGCTGGTCGGAAGATGGGCGGCGCCGGCGGCCTGGCGCGCGGCGCCATCGCTGCGCTAGCCTGTGGACGTACGGACGCCGGGCGACGCTGTCTCGTCGGCCGCGGAAAGGATGCGTGACGCGATGACACCCATGTGGCGAAGCGCTTTTGCGCCCCGACCCGCTGTTGTCGCGCTGGCTGTCCTGTATGTCTGCGCGGCGCCAAGCGCATGGCCACGGGACGGCGCGCGCATAGCGTTCGGAGGAGTCACGGCCGACTTCGCAGTGGGCATTTACGTCACCTCGCCCGAGGGCCGTGTGTTCGAAGAGTTGACGGAACACGGGGGCCACGCCTCCGGCCCGGCCTGGTCGCACGACGGCCGAACCATCGCCTTCTCGGACACCTTTGACGGGCTCGGATCCCGCATCCATGTCATGGACCGTGACGGACGCGACGTGCGAGAAGTCTCGAACGCGCCTCCCTTGAGCGGCGATTATGTTCCAGCCTGGTCGCCTCGAGACGACGCGATCGCCTTCACATCGTCGCGCGAGGGTCATTTCCGCCAGGGCATCTATGTGACCGACCTCGATGGTCGGGAGACCCGCATAACGGCTCTGGATACGTTCGCCAAGTGGCCCAGTTGGGGGTCGACAGGAGGCGCCATCGCGTATGCCTCGAGCCACGCGGGGTTCCTGAACATACACGTCATGGACGACGAGGGACGTCGCCAGGGGCAACTGACCGACCGCCGACGACTAGACATGTTTCCGAGTTGGCATGCTCGCGGCACGGCGATCGTGTTTGCGTCCGGTACCGTGGAGGACCGCATCGGTGACGGCGATATCTACGTGATAGCAGCGAACGGAACCGGCGAGCAACGCCTCACCGCACATCCAGCGGACGATGGCGATCCCTCGTGGTCCCCGGACGGCGCGAAGATCGTGTTCACGTCCCGACGTGACGGCAACGGGCTGTACATCATGGATCGGGACGGTCGGAACATCCGACGGGTGACTGACGGAGGGGAATTCCGCGGCATAGAGGGGTCGAGTTGGTATGACCCGGACGCGCCACGCAGCGTCTCGCCTGTTGCCCGGCGCGCGACGATGTGGGGTTGGCTCCGAGCCGTTGACGCGCGCGCTCATCGAGCCGAGGCTTTGCGTTCAAGGCGTCCGTAGCATCGCCCGCGTCGGGGCGAGCGTCGGCTTCGGCAGCGCCCCTCCCGAGACCAGTGCGTGACCGTGTCACCTGTCAAGCAACGGGATGCCTCGACGACGCGTCGACGGCAGCGGAGCGACCGAAGCCGCCCCCCTACCGCTTGAGCCGTCCCCACAGCTTGGGCAGGAACACCTCAGATGCCCGAGCATGGAACCAGTCAGGGTTGTACCACGCCAGGTCAGTCGGGATCGTGGGGACGTCGGCGATGGACTCCACGCCGCCGCCGCGCAAGCCGGTCACGCCGATGTGGTAGCCGCCATCGTGGTACCACAGGAACGAGATGCCGCCGTCCGGCGTCCACGCCGGCGCGAAGCTATCGCCGCGGAGGCCGGCCGTCGCGCGCCATCTGTGTCGACCATCCAGTGTCATGGCGTCAACATAGCGGTAGTCGGGGGTCGCGAAGGCGATATGCTTCCCGTCCCACGACAGGACGGGGTCCCCTACGACCTCATCTTCGGGGGTCAGCGACCGCGTCACTCCCGTGTTGAGGTCCACCAATCGGACGACCGCCACGAGGTCGTCGTCCCAGGACAGGTAGACAAGGCTGTTCCCGTCAGGGGACCACGAGAGATGGCTGGCCCGCCGACGGTCGTCTGAGGCGCGGCGCACGTTCTTGCCGTCAATGTCCATGACGTACACCTGCGCGTGGCCGTCCCTGGAGGATCCGAATGCTACGCGCCGCCCGTCCGGCGACCAGGCGGGCGAGCCGTCATTGCTGGGATGCTCGCCTAGCCACGTCCGGTCAGCGCTCCCAATGCGCGCGCGGAAGATGTCCCAGTTCCCGTCGCGTTTGCCGGCGGCTACCAGGCTGTCGCCGCGCGGCCCCCACGAGCCCCCGTATTCGTCCAGGCTGCCGTCCGTGAACGGTGTCGCGGACCCATCGGCGATATCCAGTATCTGGATTCTGAGTTTCCAGCCGTCGACTCGCTCGGTGTAGGCCACCTTCGGATAGGCATGAGCCCCCGACAGCACGGCGAGCAGTAAGACAGCGCACACGGTCCACGGCGGGACCGCGCTGGCGTCCATGGTGGGACGCAGTGCCGAGAATCGCGTCGATGAGTGAGTCATGTTCCTCATGCGAGTCCTCCGACGTCCCGTGACTCGGCCCCGGTCGGCGCTTCCATCCCTCCACACGCACGGTCGCCACGCACTATTGATATAGTATGTGTCCGAAGGAGTATGCGCAAGGCGGCTGGCGACCCGATGTCTGACAGACACTGGGTACGGCGCCGGGCGCTGGCGCGTGGGCGCCTCCTCGCACGCCGAGGGCCCGCGAAGACGCCGGGGAGCGCTGCCGGTCGCGGGGATGGGTGCGTTGGCCCGGGCGCATTCCGCCGACGGATCGAACAGGATGCGACCTCGCCGTTGCACGGATGACCGGCGGTCACCGTTCGGGCGCTGCCGGCGCGGACGGATCGTACCGGTACAGCACTACGCCGCCGGAGCGGAATTCCTCGGTCAGACCGGGGAGTTCGCCTGACAGGAGGGGCGCCAGCGTTGGGCGCCTGGGTTCGGGGATCAGGTGCGTCACGCCGTAGTAGCGGGCGACTTCGGATATGCGGTCGAGCGGGGCGCGAGGGATCTGCACGGCGAACTCCTGCGAGTAGAAATGCAACTCCCACGGGTTGCGCGTCATCGTGACGGACCCGGGCGCGTTCTCGCGCATCCACAGGCCGACGTCCATCCACCCCTGCCCGCTCTCTCGCCAGGCGTAACCCCCGTTCTGGCGCAACTGCCACAGGTCGCCCATCTCGTGCTCGGACCAAAGGGCGAGAGCGGCAAGGACCACGACGGCGGCGAACCGACTGCCTACGCCCGACGCGCCCGCGATGCGGGCCGACACGGCGTGAATCGTGTGCCATCCTGCGATGATCACGAGCGGCATGAGCGGAATGAGTAAGCGGCTGATAGGCTCCCAGCACACCGACAGGAAGCCCACATGAGCCAACGCAACCAACGCGAAGAGGCCATACGGGGCGGGTAGAGGGCTGCCTGGGTCGACGCGCGGAACGGGGGCGCGTCTGCGCGTCAGCCATCGCCACACGCCGTGGACCGTCGCAATGGCCGCGCCCGCGAGGCACGCGAAGCCTAGCCAGTATGTGGAGATGTCCGCGGCCGCGAAGTCGCCCCACTTCTTGCCGTACCGCGCGAAGAGCCACCACGCGTGCCGCTGAACATGCTCGACGGATGTCTGCGCGAGCCGCCTCGGATCTTCGAGCTTGTCGCCGAGTGACGGGGGCTCTTCGCCCCAGTAGAGCGAGTATGTGCCCTCCTCCCACGACTTCCACCCGATGTAGCCGGCGGCGTGGCTCTGCGTGCTGTAGAGGGGCTCGCCGAAGTGCGCGAGGTTGCGTGCCGCCCACGGGGCAAGCAGCAACGCGAAGAAGGTCCATGAGAGCGCGACCCAACGGTCGTCGCCGGTCCACACGCGTCGCCACCCGCGTCGCGCCAGGCAGTAAAGGGCAAACGCCGGGACGAGGACGAGCGTGGAACCCTTCGAGTAGTACGCCAGCGCGAGCAGCACGCCGACGCCAAGATGCCAACGCGGCCGGTCTTGCGCGACCACGGCGCACAGCAACGCGCCAACGACCAAGCAGCCGAAGGTGACGTCGGACAGGCAGTGGAGCGACATGCTGAAAATGGGCGTGTAGAGCAGGACGCACACCCCAGACGCGAACGCGACGGCGCGAGAGCGGCTGACGCGCCACGCGAGGGCCGCGGTGACGCCCGGGAAAGCGAAAGCCGACAACAGCAGGGACGGCATCTTGGCCGCGAGAGCTGTCCGGCCCATGGTGAGGAAGAACGGCACGATGAGGAACGAATACAGGGGCGGCCAATGGTCCTCGGGCCGCACAATGCCAGGATCGTACTTGCGGAAGTACCACGAGATGTAGTCGACCTCGAGGCCGCGGCCCTGGATCAGCGAGTGCGCCATCTCGGCGTACCCGGAGGCGTCGGCGTGTCCGACGTATTGGATCGGCGCGACAATCCTGAGCTTCCATGCGAAGGCGCCCGCGCACGCCACCGCACAGGAGATCCACACGCCATAGCGGGAGCAGAATGTACGGAAGGCGTCACGACGCATCACTCGGCGGGAGCGGCCCCGGCGCTTTCGTCAAATGCCGAGAGCACGTCGATCGGGATTGGGAAGATGAGGCTGGAGTGCTGCTCGGAGGCGATCTCGACGAGGGTCTGCAGGTACCTGAGCTGGACGCTGCCGGGATTGCGCTCGAGGATGGCGGCCGCGTCGCGCAGTGCGGCCGCGGCTTCGAACTCTCCGTCGGCCGCGACGATCTTCGCCTGACGCTCGCGGTCGGCTTCGGCCTGGCGCGCCATCGCGCGGCGCATGCCGTCCGGGAGGTCCACGTGCTTTACCTCCATCGACAGCACCTCGACGCCCCACTGACCCGCCTGCGACGCGATAGTCTCCTGCAGCCGGGAGTTCAGGGACTCGCGATCGACGAGCAGCGCATCCAGGTCGGAGCCGCTCAGCACCGCGCGCAACGTTGTCTGCGCCAGCAGACCGGTCGCGGAGATGTAGTCCTCGACACCGACAACGGCCTGACTTGGGTTCACCACACGGAACATCAGGACGCCGTTGACCTTGACCGACACGGTGTCGCTCGTGATGATGTCCTGTGGAGCGACGTCGTACGTCTGGACACGCAACGTGACGCGCACCATTCGGTCGATGACCGGGATGAGGAACACAATCCCCGGCCCCTTGGCCCGCAGTACCCGACCAAGGCGGAAGACAATCGCGCGCTCGTAGTCTCTGACGATGCGAATCGTGATGGCGCCGAGGACGACGAGCAGGACTACGCCAACGCCGCCGTAAAGGTAGGGATTGCCCACTGAGCGTCCTGTGAAGGTGTGTGCGGAACAGGGGAATTCTATCGCGCCGTAGCCGCGAGACGCAATAGGCGGCTCCCCGCAGGGAGGGCTATTCGGTTTTCGGTGTGTATTCGCTGAGAGGGGAGTTCTGTCTATGATCCTGTTGAATAGATGCGACAGGAGACAGGAATCATGCAGTTC
>NYZG01000090.1 GCA_002687025.1 Candidatus Poribacteria bacterium | reverse complement strand
TTCTGATAGGGCCTCTAAGAGCCAACGGCTGGTGGGACCAGTTCTGGCGACAGAGAAAAGCAGCGTAACCAACTGGACGTGAGCACACCCGGCAACAGATCCATTATGGCCGCGTGCGCACGACGCGTCTCTTCGGGGGTCGCCGCCTGCGCCACGAGGACATACCCCTCGGACCAGAAGTGCGCCACCTGGTCTGCGCTTAGCACTCGGTAGGACATGGGGCTCCTTCGCTCCGCCGCTGCTGCTGCTGTGTGTCGCCGGTTGCCGCGCGCCGTCGATGGGGAGCCGGCGTCTACTCCCCGCGCTGCCGTTCGGAGTGGGCGTCGGGCATCGCGAACACCTTGCCGCCAGATTCGCTGACCGCCTTGTGGAGCGCGTGCAACGGCGGGTCGCCTCGCGTTCCCGACGCGGGCCACGGGAGGAAGCCGTAGAACCTCATGCCAGAATCACGCATTGCGGAGACCACATCGTCCGCCGTCGTGTTCTCGCCCGACGGTGGCTCGTCGGTGATGATGATCGAGACGCGGGACGCCGCTTTGCGCAGCGGAGCCGACAGGCCCTCGACAATCGCGTCCAGGAGGAACTCGTCGCCGACGGCCGGATACTGGAGCTGGCGCTGAATGGAGGCGACCTCGATTAGCGGATGCGACACGTCCGTGCCGACTACCCCGCTGCCCGTCACGCCGTCGGCCTTGGCGAAGCGGACGAGTGTGTAGGCGGCGTCGAGGCCGCCCAGGTCGAGGGCTCTGTCGAACATGCTCAGCCCGTGCATGACGGCCCGCAGCCTGCCCTGCATGCTGTGGCTGACATCGACGTAGAGTACGACATCCAGTTCGCGTCGCGCGCTGGAATCGGGGTTGGCCCACCTGCGCACCTCACCGGCGATGGCGCGGAAGTCGGTGTCCAGCGCCGTCGCGGCGAGAAGCACGCCGGAATCCCCGCGGGGGCCCGCGGAACGGCCGCGGTTCGAGGCGGGTATCACCTGGAATACCCCGCCGCTCCGCTCGGCGAGTTCCCGCTGGAACGCCTCGCCAAAGCCGAGTACCTGCACGCGTATCGCGTCGCGCGTCGTCTCGGTAAGGACGCGATCGCGCATCTCCTGGGCCGCGTCGGGGGCCTCCCACTTCGTTGTTGCCGGCTCATCGGTCACGAACACCATCGCCTTGTCGGCATCTGGCCGGAAGCGAGTGACCTGTAGCGTCTGCACGAGCGCATCCAACGCGCGCTCGTTCCCGACGACTCCGAGGCCTCGCATGCGCGTGCGTAG
Source organism: Candidatus Poribacteria bacterium (assembly GCA_002687025.1). GTDB lineage: Bacteria > Poribacteria > WGA-4E. Next base: position 11,005 of record NYZG01000090.1, on the reverse strand, counting down.
CGTCTGCGGGTCGACGGACCACCCGGACAGCTCTAGCTTCGCTCCGGTACCCAGCTCGCGGAAGGCAGCGACTCCCAGTTGGTAGTCGATATCGTCCTGTTCGATCCGGTCGGTCATGCTGAACAGGTGGTCGGCCACCGCGGCGATGTTGTCGGCCATGCTGCCGCTGGTGTCCACCACGAACAGGACATCGACCTTTCCGCTCACGTTTCCAGACGCGATGTTGTCGCCGATCCGGGCGAGCGCATCGCGGAAGGGCGAGCCCATGCCGGTACCCGATCCATCTCCGGCGCCCCGTCCCACGCCTGTACCGACCCCGCCGGGAAGCCCGACCTCTGCCGCGCCCGAGGAGTTCGTGAGGTTCCGCCCTTCGCGGCCCTGAGGTCGCTGTATGCCGGTCACGGCGCCCTGGCCGGCCGTCGGCCTCGATGAGAGGCTACGAACCGCGGACAGGGGTCGGTCGTCTGTCCTCGCCTGCGCGTTCGTCGATACGAGCGTAACGTCGGTGGCGATCTCGGGCGCCTTGGGGCCGGCGGGATTAATCACGGGTCGGTCGGCGAATTCGATTGTCTGGGGGGTCGGCGACGCCACCTGCTGCCAGTCGGGGGAAGTCGGGCTGGCCTGCGCGCTTCGCACGAGGCGCTTGAGTGGACGGTCGGGCTTGGGTTCCTTGCGCAGCGGGGCCACGAACTGCACCGCCATCGCGGTGTCGATGGTCTGGTGCCGCGTTGTCGCGGTCGAAAGGGCGAACAACACCAGCGCGGCAAGCAGGATGTGGATCACGAGCGACAGGACGATGGGCGAGCGCCGCTTGCGCCGCGCACGGCTGCCGCGGCCGACCCAGAGCGGGGCCGGTAGGCCCTTCCTGCGGCTACGGCGCGCCATACGCAATGCTCCGGTATCGCGGCGTCTCGGGGCTGCGCTCGACACACACGAGTATACATGACGAGACACGGAGGCGACAGTCGCGCCCGACGGCGAGGGTTCGCGGCACGTGGGTCGGCGGCTGCTAGCGACGCGACGAGGCGATGTACGATGTGCGGGGCATCGGTACCGCGACGCCGCCACTCGCAACCAGGGCGTCCACGAGCGCCTGGAGCGGCGCAGGTTGGCTATCGGCCCTGTCGCGCAGCGGCATGATCGCGTAGAATCGCGCGCCGGATTGCGCTATAGCGTCACCGAGGGCGACGGTCGTTTCCGTCTTCGTTGCGGGGGGTTCGTCCGTGACTACGATCGCGACGCGCGCGCCATGTTCTCGGGCCCACAGCGCGGCCCGGGCCACAGCGGCCCGCAGATCCTCGCTCCCGGTTGCCGGGTGTCGAAACATGCGAGGCAGGTCCTCGAGCATGCCGATCGGCTGGGTCACATTGGTGTCCATCAGTCCCCCTGCCACTGTGCCGTCGGCCTCGCCGAAGCGGGACACGGCGTATTCGGGTTCGAGTCCGCCCGCGCGCAGGGCCGCGTCGAGGACGGCTACGCCCTCGAGCGTCGCGCGCAGACGGCCCTGCATGCTGAGACTGTAGTCCACGAGGAGTAGGACGAGGTCGCCGTCGGCGAAGGCAGACGGATCGGCCTGCAGCGCGTGTTCTGCGATGCTTGCGAACGCGCCACCCAAGGCGGACGGCTCCAGGCGCACGCGTCCCGCGGGCGGTGCGATCGGGCGCGGCTCGGCCGGCGGCGAAGGTGGCATCTCGACGAAGACGCCAGCAGTGTCTGCGGCCAGACGCCGCTGGAACGGCTCGGGGTGACCGATGATCTGCGCGCGGATGCCCTCTACCAGGAAGCGCCGACGGACCCGGTCCTTTAGCTCCGCGACGGCGTCCTCTGCCTCCCAGGATGTCGCCGCCGGCGAGTCGCACACGAGCACGAGGTGCTTCTCGGCGGCCATGCGGTGCTGGAACAGGTCGAACGTCTGCATGAGGACATCGAGGATCTGCTCCTCACCCATCACGGCGAAATCGGCCATGCGCAGCCGTATCGCGTCTGGGTGTGGGGTCCACCTGGATAGTTCGAGCGCCTGCTCGTCCCAGAAGTCGTGGAAACCAAGCACGCGCATGTGGTAATCCACCTGGGCCTCGTCGAGCTTCTGGACGAGGAATTCGATGGACTCTCCGGTCGCCTTCACGCGGTTGGAGCCGCCCACCATGCGGTCCATCATCGTGGCGCTGGTGTCCACGACGATGAAGATGTCGGCCTTACCGGAGACTGTCGACCACGCGATACTCTCGCCTACCTGCGCGAACGCCCGCGCAAGCGGCCGATCCGCCATGCGGCCGGACCCACCGACGTGCGCCGCCCTCGCCGTCCCGACGACCAAGAACAGCAGCGCTGCCGCGAGCGGGCCGCAGGAGGCCGGACGCAACATGTGGCTTGACCCGCGGTGATCCGTCACGCGGCGGCTTCGGGGGTCGAGTCAACGGGGCCTTCTAGGGTCTCGATGATGCCGGCGCCGACGCTGTCACCCCAGACGTTCACCGTGGTGCGGAACCGGTCCAGCAACCAGTCGACGGCGAGGATCAGCGTGATGCCCTCGATCGGCAGGTCCACGGCCTTGAGAACGATGACCATTGTGACGAGTCCCGCCTCGGGTATGCCCGCCGCGCCGATCGCTGCCAACGTCGCCGTCAGGAAGATGACGACCTGGTGCGCGATGGTGATCTCGAAACCGAGCTGGGCCGCGTACACCTGCGCGATGAACATCGCTGCCACGGATTCGTACAGCGCCGTGCCGTCCATGTTGATGGTCGCGCCAAGTGGCAACACGAAGCTCGCGGTGCGGTTCGATATGCCGTTCTGTTCCTCGACGCCCTCCATGGTCAGCGGCAGCGTTGCGGAGCTGGACGCCGTCGAGAACGCGTTGAGGAGCGCCTTCGCCATACCGGCCGCATACTGAAGCGGGCCGCGGCGCCCGAGGAAGTACAGCAGCGCGGGGAGCGTGACGAGAGCGTGGATTCCGAGTCCGAGCACCACGGTCAGACTGTACTTACCTACGGCAACCAGCTCGGGCAGGAAGCCCGCGAAGCCGCCGGCATTGCCGATTCGACCCGCGACCAGACCGAGAATGCCGAACGGGGCGACGACCATGAGCCAGTGAACCAGGCGCATGACGGCTTCGTTGAGCGCGGTGAAGACATCGACCGCTACCTTCGCGCTGTCGCCGAGCACGGAGAGCACGGCCCCAAGCAGGAGCGAGAAGACGATCAGCGGAAGCACCTCCATGTTCGCCATCGAGGCGAAGACGTTGCTCGGCACCATGCCGATAACGACGTCCTTTAGGGTGCTCGTGAACGTCCGCTCTTCCTTGCCTTCGATCCGACCGGCGACGGCCACCTCAATGCGAAGCCCGACGCCATTCGAGTGGACATCTGGCTCCGCCGACACAAGCTGGCCATCGCGCCACAGGAACGACGGTCCATCGACGGTGGCGACCCTCGGTTCGTCGCCGAGGTCGCCGGTTTCCCAGTACCGCACCGTGGCGCTGCCGGCGCTGATCTCGGCGATCTCGCCATAGACCCCCTGGTCCTCAAGGTGCAGAACGTGGTCACCCGCGTACTGGGCCGACCCCGCGCGGTTCCACTCGCCGCTGGACAGGCTCACGGTGCGGCCGTGGGGGCCGAAGACTGTGTACGCTGCGTCCGCGTGGTCTTCGCCGGGGGTGACGCCATCGCCGGGGCGGATGATGTTCACGAGGATGAGGCCGACCAGCACTGCCATGCCAGTAGTGGCCATGTAGAACACCATCGTGCGCCAGCCGATGGACCCGAGCTTGCGGATGTCGCCCAGGCCGGTGATGCCGACGATCATCGAGGTCATTACTAGCGGCACGACGATCATCTTCAGCGCGCGAAGGAACAGCTCCCCGAGTACGTAGAGCCGCGTGCTGAAGTCCGGCGCCAGGCCTCCGAGAGGAATGCCAATCACGATCGCCAGGATGATTCCTGTCATGATCCGGCGGCTGGCGTTGGACTCTGATTTCGCTGACTGCATCGCCGGGCCCCTTGAGCGGTGATTGGTCCGCGTGGTCTGCTAACGCTTCGAGTTCACGACGACGCGCGTGCCCGCTTCGCCCACCCACGTGTCGATGTCGGGGAACTTGACGGCAAGGTAGTCGACGAAGTCCTGCGGATCGGCGGAATTGAACTCGAACATCTCGTAGTGTGTCGGTACGGCGTAGGCGGCGTCGATGTCTCCCGCGACGTCGACCGCCTCCTGGAATGTGAAGTTCCCGAGGCAGTTCGCCTTCAGGCGTCGCGCATCGCGCCCGTTGATCGGTAGGAAGGCGACGTCTATATCCCACTGGGCGAGGGTTGCGATGAGACCGTCGTACAGAATCGTGTCGCCGGCGTGGTATACCGTCACGTCGCCAGCCTCGATGACATACCCCAGGTACGGGTATCCGAGCGCGTCATCGCGATCGAAGAACTCGTGCTTGGCCTTGACCGCCGTGACGCGGATGCCCTCGGCGACGTAGGCGTCCTCCGCATCGAGACTGACGAGGCGCACGGGGTCCACGTCGAGGTCCAGCATCCTCTGTCGCGCCGTGCGCGGGGCAACGAAGAACGCCTCGGGCGAGGCGGCCGCGATGCCCGGGACGGCTCCCGGGTCGATGTGGTCGCCGTGGTCGTGCGTGCACAGGACGATGTCCGCGTTCGTGACTTCGTCTGGACATACCAGTGGCGGCGTCCGTCGGGAGTCGTTCGGCGTGAGGTACGGATCGATGTATATGGTGTGGCAGGCCACGCGCAGGATGAAGCTGTGCTGGCCCATCCACCAGAACGCAACGGCGCCGGGCGCAGATTCGTAGCTCGTGACGTCGGCGAGGAGCGCTTCGTGCTGGAGCATGGAGTCCTCCGTGAGTCGCGACAGGCGCGCGCGACGCTCGATTGTGGCCGACAACCCCGCGTGCGTCAACAAGATGCCGGGAGGGCCCGTCTTCGTTGCTTACCGCTGACGAGAAGGCTGGATTCGAACGCCGCCTGCTGGCATGGTACCGGCGCGCGAAGCGCGACCTGCCCTGGCGGGACAGCGCGGACCCGTACGCCGTGCTTGTGTCCGAGGTGATGCTTCAGCAGACGCAGGTGGCGACGGTGGCGCCGTATTTCGAACGGTTCATGGCGACGTTCCCGACCGTCCGCGACCTCGCATCCGCGGTGCCGGACGACGTGTTCCACTGCTGGCAGGGGCTCGGGTATTACTCGCGGGCGCGGAATCTACCCCGCGCCGCGACGCGGGTCGTCGAGGCGTTCGACGGGAAGATCCCCGGTAGCGTCGACGAACTCCGGTCTCTTCCCGGCGTGGGGCCGTATACCGCGGGCGCAGTGGCGAGCATCGCCTTCGGCAGGACGGAGCCGGCCGTGGACGCCAACGTCGCGCGGGTCCTGTCCAGGATCTTCGCCGTGCCGGGCGACCCGAAGTCGGGCCCGACGAACCGCACCCTCTGGGCGCACGCCGCGGACCTAGTCTCTGAGTCGGCGCCGCGCGACTGGAACGCCGCGCTGATGGAACTGGGATCACTGGTCTGCCGGGCCGCCAGTCCAGCCTGTGACGAGTGCCCGGTCGCCTTCGGCTGCGCTGCCAAGGAGCGCGGCGAGACCGACAGGTACCCCGAATTGCGGAGACCGAGGCCGACGATCGCGGTCGAGGATGTCGCGGTATTGGTGGAGAGCGCCGGCGGAGTGGCACTCGTACGCCGTCCCGACGGCGGGCAGTGGGGCGGGCTCTGGGAGCTGCCACGCGTGCGCAGGGGCGACGGCGAGGAGTTGCAAGCCGCGGCCAAGCGCGCGCCGCTGGAAGTATGCGGAGTGGCGGTGACAGACCTTCAGCCGCTCGGCGCGATCCAGCACACCATAACGCGCTATCGCGTGCGGCTCCACGGCTTTCGGGGCACGGGCGATGGCGCGGACCTCGTCGCTCTCGCCTGCGCGGAGGCGCGGTGGGTGGCTCCCGACGCGATGGGCGCGTACGCTCTGGCATCGCCGCAGCGCAAGCTGCTTCGATTGGCGCGGCGGGTAGACACCGACTTCCCGGCGCCGTGACGGGCGCGGCAGATCGCCCGCGCCTAGCTCGTGAGGCTGGCGATGGGAATCCACATGCCGCCGCTTTCCGCCGCCAGCGACCGCTGAAACGGTTCGTCCATGCCAATGACATCCACGTGAATGCGCGCGCGATACAGGGCGCCGGACACCTCGCGCGTTGGGTAGTCCCCGTCCACGTATTCGTCGGTTACGAATACGAACCGCCGTGATGCCCCTGCGCGGAACTTGACGCGATGAATCGCCTCCATCAGGGCATTTAGGGCCTTCTCGCCGCCGCTGCACTTGACGTCTCGGAGCTTCTTGCGGACCTTCGCGACGTCGTCCGTGAGTTGCGTCACCTTGATCGCGTTCCTGAGGATCGAGTGCGCCGTGGAGTGGTGGAACGTGACAATGCCGACCTGGAAATCCACCTCGTGCGCGTCGAACCGCGCGGCCATCCCTTCCAAGTGTCGGGCCACGGCGTAGATGTTGTCTTGCATGCTCTGGCTGATGTCCAGCAGGAAGACCAGGTCGATGGGGACGCCGTGGGGTTCGCCGCGCAGCAGGTTCTCGGCGATGAGGTCCAGCGGCGTCTTCAGCTCGAGCCCGGCAGTCTGCGCGGGGGAGGTCGGAGACGCGGACGACGCGGTTTGCGTTGACATCGACAGGCCTGCCCGGCCGCGGCGGAGTGGCTCGGCCACGCGCCGCACGGTCTCGCCAGATCCGCCGCCTGCTCGGAGGCCCGTGTGTTCACGGTACCCGTCGAGCACGGCCGGGCCGACTGGCCGCGTCGTCGGCGTCGACGAGCTCTGGTAAGACGCCACGGCCGTTGCTCGATGGGGCGGCACGTAGAGGGGAGACGTGCGAGCCGGTGGGCGAGCGGCCTCGGCTACGAGTGGCGAGCGTCGCTGCGTCAGGCTAACGGAATCAGGCGCTTTGCGCTCGGCCCGCGACACCCGCCTCAGACGTAGCGGCCTTCGGCCACGGCCCGCCGGCGCGGTGACGACCAACACGCCCGCCGCGTCATCCGGCGGTGGCTCCGCGACCTTCAGCGTCACGACAAAGCACGCGAGGAGGGCGTGCAGGACGATCGAGACGGCCAGCGGTGTCCGCATGCTCGAACGCAACCGCCCACCTCCGTCCCGCCGACATGGATACGCGCGCCGCGCACGCTGCACGTGATAGGAACGACAGCGGCTCGATCCCGCCTTACGGGTCTGCCCAGCGCGCCCCTAGCGAGCGGGCTCGCGCTTGGGCGGGCCGAGTTCGGAGAGTCGGCTGAGGTTGTCCCACGCGCAGTCCAGGCAGAATGCCTCGTGCGAAGAGAAGTGGTGGATGACACCCCCGCAATCGGGGCAGACGGCCCCGTCGTCGGGGCTCTTGTCTTCCTGGGTCGCGGGAATGCTACAGGGCTCCTCGACCGCGTCCGGCTCGGCGGCTAGTCGGTCGCGTTCCGCCAGCCCTGTCAGCACATGGTGCGCCTGCAATGCGATGGGCGGGGAACTGGTGGGGGACCGGTCGAGGAATTCGCTGCGCGAGATGCGGATTTCGTCGCCGCCTTCGCGCACGTGCAGGTAGAGCTGGTACTTCTGGTTGCTGACGAGGTACGCCTCGTTGCCGTGGAGGCGCGAATGCGAGAGGATTTCGAAGGCGAATTCGTCGAAGCGCGCGTGGAGTGACCGGCCGCGGCCCGGAAGGGCGACCTGGAGCCTCAGGTGGCTCCAGTGCGACGGCGGCAGCAGCAGCAGGTATTCGCGCTCGGCGTGCTCCCGCAGGCCGTCGAGCCGAAAGTACGGCTCGTATTCCGCGATGATCTGCAGCGACAGGACGAACTTCTCGTAGGCGACGAGCTTCGCTTCCTCGACCGCGGTGTTGGTCGCCTGCTTGCGCTGATTCTCGGGCAGCTCCGTCAGCCCGGCAACGGACTTCCGGTATAGCGGCACGTCCACACGGACGTGTTGCGGTACCGTGACCCCCTGCCCTACATCACGGGGGATGGACACGAGCTCCCGGTCGACGAACTCCATGGCGAACGGGTACTGGCGAGACATCAGCGCTTCCGGTCGACGTTCCATCGCCTCTCACAGGAGGTTACCACGGCCGGGCCGGCCGCACACGAGCGGCCGGCGTGCTACTACGCTCCCCTGCGGGCGCTCATCCCAGTCGTCCGCGCAGGGCCGACAGCTGGTCCGCCATCGAGGCCGGCAACCGGTCGCCAAACTTCTCGTAGAACTCGCCGACCTCGTCGGCCTCCCCGCGCCACTCGTCCCTGCGTACCGCGAGCAGCTCGTCCAGCACGCCTCCCGACACCGAGAGACCTTCCAGATTCAGGTCAGCGGGCTCCGGGAGGAGGCCGATCGGCGTCTCGACGGCGCCCGCCTCGCCCTCGGCCCGCTGAAGGGCCCAGAGGAGGACGCGCAGGTTCTCGCCGAAGCCCGGCCAGAGCCAACCACCGTCGGCGTCCTTGCGGAACCAGTTGACACAGAACACCTTGGGCGGGTTCGTGAGCTTCTTGCCCATGTCCAGCCAGTGGTGGAAGTAGTCCGCCATGTGGTATCCGCAGAAGGGCAACATCGCCATCGGGTCACGCCGGGTGACGCCAACCGCGCCAGACTGCTGCGCCGCGGTCGTCTCCGATCCGATGGTCGACGCCATGAACACGCCGTGCTCCCAGCTCGTCGACTCGTATACCAGCGGGGCCAGGCGGGCTCGCCGGCCGCCGAAGAGGAATACGTCGATCGGGACGCCCTGCCCGTCTTCCCACCGCGGCGATATGCTCGGGCACTGGCTGGCGGGGCAGGTGTACCGCGCGTTGGGATGCGACGCCGGCGCCTTGCCGGTCCAGGCGTCGCCGCGCCAGTCGGTCAATCCATCGGGCGTATCGTCGGAGATGCCCTCCCACCAGGGGAGGCTGTCGGCCGTCATGGCCACGTTGGTGAACATCGAGTTGGAGTTGAACGTGCGCATCGCGTTGGGATTGGTGTCCTCGCCCGTGCCGGGGGCGACTCCGAAGAACCCGGCTTCTGGGTTGATGGCCCAGAGACGGCCGTCTTCGCCGGGGGCGAGCCACGCGATGTCATCGCCGATTGTGCGGACCTTGTAGCCCTGCTGCTCGAGCGGGCTGATGAGCATGGCGAGGTTCGTCTTGCCGCACGCGCTGGGGAAGGCGCCGCCGACGTACTTGAGACTGCCGTCGGGCATCTCGACTTCGAGAATCAGCATATGCTCCGCCATCCAACCCTCGTCCCGGGCGATGACGCTGGCGATCCTCAGAGCGAAGCACTTCTTGCTCAACAGCGCGTTTCCGCCGTATCCAGAGCCGACGCTCCACACGAGCCGTTCGTCCATAAAATGCGTGATGAACCGTCGGTCGGGGGACAGATCGCCTAACGAATGCAGGCCGGGCGCGAAGTCGTCGCTGTCGCCGAGGTGTTCGAGTGCGATGTTCCCCATGCGCGTCATAATGCGCAGGTTCGCGACGACGTATGGGCTGTCGGTGATCTCTACACCGACCTTGCTGAAGGGCGAGCCGGCCGGCCCCATCAGGTAGGGGACGACGTACATCGTCCGGCCCTTCATGGACCCGTCGTACAGGGGCGTCAGCTTCTCGCGGGCATCCTTGGGGCTGAGCCAATTATTCGTGGGCCCCGCCTGACTCTCGTCCGCGGACGAGATGAACGTAAGATGCTCTGTGCGGGCAACGTCCTGGGGATCGCTGCGGTGCAGGTAGCAGTTCGGGTATGCGTCGTCATTCAGGGCGTGCAGCACGCCGGAATCGACCATTTCGCCGTTGAGGCGCTCGATTTCGCCCTCCGAGCCGTCGCACCAGTGGATCCGGTCTGGCCGCGTCATGCGCGCTACGTCGTCCACCCATTCCTGAAGTCGGGTCGTCATACTCGTCGTGTTCCTACTGTTCTGAGTGTCTCGCGCGGAAGCGGCTATGCGGGAAGAGCGCGTCCCAACCATGGAGTATAGGGCGCGTACGGAGGAATATCAATTCGCGTTGCGGTTGGCCACGGAAGGCCGGGACGCCCGCATAGGCGGCGACAGGCCGCCGTCGCCGCCCGCCTTCCATGCCCCATTGACGGCGGATAGAATGAGGCTCAGAGCCGCACACAGAGACAGGAGCAGGCATGAAATCGAACGAGCTGCGAGCGAAGATGGCCAGCGGCGAGACCGCCATCGGGACCTTCTGCATCCTCCCCAACGCGACGGTCGTCGAAGCGCTCGGCGTGGCCGGGCTCGACTTCGTGATCCTCGACACGGAGCACGGGCCTCTGACGATCGAGACGTGCGAAGACCTGGCGCGTGGCGCCGAGTGCGGTGGCGCGGCATCGATTGTCCGCATTGGTGACAACAGGCCTGAACTCGTGCTTCGCGCGCTCGATATCGGATCCGGGGGCGTGCAGGTGCCCCAGGTAGGTTCCCGCGAGGAAGCCGAGAACACCGTCCGGGCCGCCAAGTACGCGCCACTCGGGGAACGAGGCGTTTCGATATTCACCCGAGCGGGCGCCTACACGGGCTCGCCGGACCACTCGCAGCAGTGCAACGATGAGCAGATGGTCGTTGTGCACATCGAAGGCATGCGGGCCGTGGAGAACATCGACGAGATCCTCGACGTCGACGGCTTGGATGTCATATTCCTGGGGCCATACGACCTGTCGCAGTCACTGGGCATCACAGGGCAGGTCGACGACCCGCGTGTGCGCGATACGATCGTGCGATGCACGGCGAGGGCCCGGGAGGCGGGCAGATTCGTGGGATCGTACGCCAAGGACGCGGAAATGGCGCGGTGGCTGGCGTCCATCGGCGTGCAGTATATCGCCTCACTGGTAGACGCCACGGGCCTGGTCCTGTACTACCGTCAGATGATCGCGGACATACGTGGGGGCTCGTAGAGAGCCAGGACCTGCCTGCGCCTGAAGCGAACGCGGTCGCCCACATGTGCGTGGGCGACCGCGTTGCGCATCTGTCGACGGTGGGCCGGCGGG
>NYZG01000089.1 GCA_002687025.1 Candidatus Poribacteria bacterium | reverse complement strand
TCCCTTTGCCGGGTCTTCTGCCCGGCGGTTCTTAGGTCCGGGAAGTCTACGCCGCCGTTTCCTACTTACACACCTTCTGAGGCTACCTCGCCGTAGCGTTCATGGAGGCGCTCGTGCCGCCCGCGATGCCGGTGACCGACCCCGCCGCTTTCCCAGAGGACATCCAGGAGTTCTTCCGCACGATGCGTGACCCCGTGATCGGCCCGCAGTCGGTCATCGAGGGGAACGCGTTCATCGAGGACATGCTGCCGAAGAGCATCCTGCGCCGCATGACGCACGCGGAGATGGAGGCGTATCGCGAGCCGTTCCGCGACCCGGCGACCCGCAAGCCGATCCTCGTCTGGCCGAACGAGATCCCCATCGCAGGAGAGCCCGCCTCCACGACGGCGGCCGTGGAAGCGTACGGCGCCTGGCTCGTGGCGACGGACATGCCGAAGCTGCACGTATACGTGTCGCCCGGCATGATAAACCCGCCGCAGATGGTCGAGGCGTTGGCCGGGATGCTCACGAACTACGAGACGGCTTATGTCGGGCGGGGGCTGCACTACATCCAGGAAGACCACCCCGAGGCCATCGGTCGGGCGCTTGCGGACTGGTACCGGCGTCTGGGCGACTGACACGAGCCGATCGCCTCGCCGGGAGGCGCGTGTGACCCTTCGGCAACGGCGAGGGAGCGACGTCGGTGGGTCGGGTTTCCTCCCCTTCGGCTCGGGATGACGGTTCCTGACGTTGGCTTCGCCTCGCGGGCGGGCACGGACTGCGCGTCCTTGTGCTTCATGAAATGGCCCGGGTGAAATCGCTGGGCCGTTTGCGCTCAACCTGAGCTGCGGTGTATGTGCGGGTAGCCCTCCTTGAGAAGGCCGTGGAGTCGGTCGAGAATCGCGGCATGCTCTGGGTCACTCGCGTAGTTGTAGTAGCCTTCTCTGTCTTCGATGACGCTGTACAGTTCCAGCCCGCCGGAACCGTCCTGTCCCCACTGAGTAAGACGCCAATCGCCGTGGCGAACGCTATATCCCATCCCCACCTGGCCTCGGACGACCTGCGTGAAGGCGGGTCTCTGCCAACCTACGGAGGGATCGTCCAGGACGGGCCTCAGGCTTTGGCCCCGCAACTCGTGGGACGGCTCGACATCACAGAGGTCGGCGAGCGTGGGGTAGAGGTCCAGGAGTTCTACGACGGCCTCCGTCTCGGCGCCCATGCCCTGAGACTGGGGCGCCCACATCACGAGGGGAACGCGCGCTCCGATGTCGAACACGGTGACTTTGTTCCACCAGCCGTGCTCGCCAAGGTGATAGCCATGGTCTCCCAGCAGCACGACCACCGTGTTGTCCCACAGGTCCAACCGATCCATCGCGTCGAGCAGTTTTCCTACCTGGGCATCCACGAAGGTCGTGCAGGCGTGGTACGCGCGCTTGAATTCGCGGCGGTCCTGGTCTGTGAACGTCTCGAAGTTGTAAGCGTTTGGCAGCGCGTGCTTTAGGATCGGAGTGCGATCCTGCGGGTCTTCGGCCAACTCCGTCTCGTCCACTGGATAGAGGTCGAAGTACTCCTTCGGGGCGACAAAGGGGTCGTGCGGCTTGTGGAATCCGACTCCTATGAAGAACGGGCCATCGCGATTCTCCTCCAGAAGGCGGACCGCTTCGGCGGCAAGCATTCCATCCGCTTGGGCCTCGGCGCCGCCTTCCGCGGCACGCCATCGAGCCCATTTGACCGTGCCATCTCCGAGCTTTCGCCCCTGGCCCTCGCGCCCGATTTCCGGCTCTTTGCCCATAGCCTTGAAGGAGTGATCGAATGACGCGTCGTCGCGGAAGAGGGTCTTCCGGCCTTCCTCGTCCGTTCCCATATGGAACAGCTTGCCCAGGCCGGCGGTGAAATGACCTCTGCTGCGAAACAGTTGCGGGAGCGTTACCAAGTCGGGCCACTTCTGACGCAAGGCGATCTTATTGGACAGGATCCCCAGCTCTTCTGGACGCAGGCCCGTGAGGAACGAGGAGCGGCTAGGGTTGCAGACCGGATACTGGCAATAGGCTGCGTCAAACTGCAAGCCCTTGGCGGCCAGCCGGTCGATATTGGGCGTGAGGATGCCATCCGTCTGGTAGGAAGCCAGCTCAGGTCTGAGATCATCTATCGTGATGAAGAGGACATTTCTGGGCCTATCGCCGGCCGTGCTTGCGGACCCCCAATCGGGAATCAGACTGAAAGCCGTAGCGGCGGCTGATTTCCCGATGAACTCTCGGCGATTGAGTATGTCCATATGTCACACCTTCGGTTTCGGCAGCGGCGGATGCTGAGCGGCTCTTCGTGTACCCAGTTCGGCCCCTAGCTCAGGCGTCTTCCCGTGCCAGTTCCCGCGGCGCAATCGGGCGCAAAGGCGGGCTGAAACGGACTAGCGCGCGTCTTCGCCTGCTTTCAGCCCGCCAAGCGTCGTCGCCCGCTTCCCGGCAGGCCGAACAGGTCTCGCCGGGTCGACCCAGTCGAAGCTGTGTATAGGGGCGGTGGCTTCTACGTATAGTGGCGCTTGTGGACGACCGGCGAGGTTGGCGATGTGGATGGCTCTCACGTTCGCGGGGGAGAGATGCGCGATGTGCTCCGCGTCCAGCCAGACGAGGCCGCCAGCCGGATACCAGTCCCCTAGGCTGGCGAAGTGCTTGGGCTCCCCGCCTGGATGCGCCGGTATCGTGAGGATGTCCCAGGAGGCCCAGCCGCGGGCGCCGTGGGAACGAAAGAAGGCCAGTTGCGTGCCGCCAGGCGACCACGCGATATCACCGCGGACGTCTGGAGTAAGCAGCGTCGTTTCTCCCGTGGCGACGTTGAGCAGCCGAAGTTCCGACGGGACGCGAGGGATCTCCGATACGGTATAGGCGATGTTCGTCCCGTCGGGCGACCACGCCGGGTCGCCGAGACGTCTTGTCGGGGCCGCCACCAACACGAGGGCATCGCCCCCGTCCCGGGGAGCCACACTCAGCGTGGCGTCAGTGCGGCCGCGGGAATGAGAGGCGAATGCGATGCGCGTGCTGTCCGGCGACCACGCCGCGCCCGCCGACCGCACGCGATTCCCGAAGTCCGTCGCTTGTCTATGGTCAGTCCCGTCGACGTTCACGATGAACACCTGGGTGAAAAACGCGTGACTCCCTGACTCGAAGGCGACGCGCTGTCCGTCCAGCGACAGCTTTACGCTGTAGATTCGGTCGTCCTCTTCGCGCCACACTCGAACGGGAGGGCCGACGCCCGCCTCCACAACGTAGATCTCGAATGCCTCGGTGCCCTGCACGTACGCGATCGTGCCGCCAATCAGCGGCGCCGACCACCCAGTGCCCACGGCAGCGAACGCCAGCGTCACAGACACGGCCATCACTCGCAGGGACAGGCGGACCACGCCCCGTCCTTGCACGCAAAACGAGGCCGCGCGGGTCGCCCACATACTCCGATTGGCTACGCTCTGCATTGGACTCCGCCGTGCGAGGGTGACGCATGTCCGGGAGGGAGGCCGGCGCGCGGCGGGCATCGGCGCGCGGTAGCGAGAAGGACGAGGTCGCCCTCGCCCTTCCACAAACTCGTTGACCATGCCGACGAATCGGCGGCTAACCCAGACTCGATGGCGGCGTCTGCGCCGTAGGCAGACCCGGGATCTCCGCGCCGGGAGGGATCGCGCCCTCCTCTTCGCGTTCGGCCGGCAGAACGGCGCGCCGGACCACCTCGTTCACATGCTCGACCGGTCGGATGGTCATTTTCTTACGCACGTCGGCGGGGATGTCGACCAGGTCCTTCTGGTTGTCCTTCGGGATCAGGATTTCGTCGATCCCAAGCCGATGCGCCGCGAGGAGCTTCTCCTTGAGGCCGCCGATCGGCAGGACGTTGCCATGCAACGTGATCTCGCCGGTCATGGCGATGTCCGCGCGGACGCGTCGGCCGCTGAGGGCGGAGAGCATCGCCGTTGCGAGCGTGATGCCGGCGGAGGGGCCGTCCTTGGGTACCGCTCCCTCGGGCACGTGGATGTGGATGTCCCATTTCTGGAAATCCACCTCGTCGAGACCATGCTCGTGCGCGGCGGATCGCAGGTAACTCAACGCCGTCGTCGCGGACTCGCGCATCACGTCGCCGAGTTGACCTGTGAGGGTTAGGCGGCCTTCCTCTGCGGCCGTGGTCGGCATCTTGGTCGCTTCGATGGTGATGACATCGCCACCGACCTGCGTATACACCAACCCATGGGTCACGCCAACGCGGTCCTTCTTCTCGGTCTTCGACTGCAAGAAGCGTGGCGGCCCGAGGTACTGTTCGAGGTTCCGCGCGGTCACGGCGATCGGCTTGCCCTGGTCGTCAGCGTCCTTCGTCTCCGCACCGCTCTTGTCGCCCTCGGCGACGATGTGCTTGGCGACCTTGCGGCAGATTTTCGTCACCTCGCGTTCGAGGTTACGCACGCCAGCTTCGCGGGTGTAGAACTCGACGATGTGATGCAGGGCGCCGTCGGTGAGGCGCAGCTGCTCCTTCGTCAGGCCATGTGCGGCGAGCTGCCGCGGCAGCAGGAACTGCTTCGCGATCTTCATCTTCTCGAGTTCGGTGTAGCCGGGAAGCTCAATGACTTCCATGCGATCGCGCAGCGGCTCGGGGATCGCCGGCAACACGTTCGCCGTGGTGATGAACATCACGTTGGACAGGTCGAAGGCGACGTCGAGGTAGTGGTCGCGGAACGTGTTGTTCTGCTCGGGGTCCAAGACCTCGAGGAGCGCGGACGACGGGTCTCCCCGGAAGTCCATGCTCATCTTGTCGACTTCGTCCAGGAGGAATAGAGGGTCCTTGGTCCCGGCGTCTCGCATGCCCTGTAGGACTCGCCCGGGGATGGAGCCGATGTACGTGCGTCGGTGTCCGCGTATCTCGGCCTCGTCGCGAACGCCGCCGAGGGACATGCGCACGAACTCGCGACCCGTGGCCCGAGCGATCGAGCGCCCGAGGGAGGTCTTTCCGACGCCTGGAGGCCCGACGAAGCAGAGGATCGGCCCGTGTATGCGCTCCACGAGCTTCATCACGGCGAGGTACTCGACGATGCGCTCCTTGACCTTCTTGAGGCCGTAGTGGTCCTCGTCGAGCATCTTCATCGCGTCGCCGAGTTCGATCTTCGCTTCGCTCGCGTTGTCCCACGGCAGGGACAGGAGCCAGTCGATATAGCTGCGGATGACACCTGATTCGGCGGACATCGGAGGCATCTGGTCGAGGCGGTCCACTTCCTTGAGGCCCTTCTCTTCGGCCTCCTCGGACATCTTCGCTCCCTTGATGCGCTCGCGGAGCTCTTCGGTGTCGTTGCCGTCTACGCCGCGGCCCAGTTCCTTCTGGATCGCCTTGAGCTTCTCGGTCAGGTAGTACTCGCGCTGCGTCTTCTCGACCTGCTTCTTTACCTGCGCGGTGAGCTTCTCTTCGATGTCGATGATTTCGAGGAGATCGCCGACCATTTCGAGGACGAGTTCTATCCTGTCCTTGGCTTTCAGCGTGCTGAGTACGCGCTGAAGCTGCTCGTATGCGAGGTTGAGGTTGTTGGGCTCCTTCTGCCCGCAGTAGAAGGCGACGAGGTCGGCCAACTGCCCTGGGTGGGCCTCGTTGGTGATGAGCGATTCGTCCTCGTGGCTTGGGTTACGGCTGGTCTTGGTGTTGTACTCCTCGAACGCCTTCAGCAGCCGTCCGGTGAGTGCGTCCATGTCGTCCTTGTCGCTCGCCTCGATCGGGGCGTTCTCGACGACCCGCACGCGCGCGATGAACATCTCGTCTTCTTCGGCGACATCCAGCACGATAGCGCGCGCGAACGCCTCTACGATGATCTTGATCTCGCCCTTGGGCGTCTCCAGGTTCTCCAAGATAGACGCGACGGCGCCCACTTCGTAGAAGTCCCCTTCGCCAGGCTGACCGGATCCCGTCTTCTGTGTGAGGAGCAGCACATCGCCTTCGCCTGCGAGCGCGTTCCGCACGGCATTGATGCTGCGCGGGCGCGCCGCCCAGAGCGGCGGCTTCGAGGGCATTCCCAAGGGCAAGATAACGCGCTCTTCTTTCAGCGCGATTATGGGTAGGTGGCGGATGGTCTCTAGATAGCCGGTCGGATTGCGTCGCTTACGCCTCATCGTGTTGCCACACCGTTCTCAATTCGTTGGGTAGTCTGCGGGCCTGGGCGATGCATTGGCGGAAGGTCAAGAGCCGTCTCGCGCGAGCGATGGGCGCCGCGCTTCGCCACTGCCGGGTGGCTCGTTCTCCGTTTGCATAGGAGCCCCAGTCAGCTTGGCTTCTCCCGACCCCGAGCACGCTGAGTATACGGCATCGAATCCATGACCTAAGTATAAGCCCGCCCCAGGGGCATTTCAAGAAGCCACCGGGGCCGTGGACGCCCGTGGGCAGGGCGATGGGCGTCTGATCTCACCACGTCCAACCCTCCCGTCCGGCGCCCGCTGCACGGCGGCGGCGGCGATGCCCATCGGCGCGTCGGGGCAGTAACGCTGGAGGCGGCGCCGACGCGGCCTCGCCATCGAGTTCGACTGCGTCTACACTCGATCGGGACGCGGGATCACGCGGGCCAAGGCGTTGACGGGTTCTAAGTCGGGTAAGTCGGTAACGCCGTTCACCCAATCGACGAAACTCGTGAACGCCACATCGACAGCGAGATCCTTCGGTTTGTAGACCACCTTCACTCCGCCGGCGAAGGTC
>NYZG01000088.1 GCA_002687025.1 Candidatus Poribacteria bacterium | reverse complement strand
GCCCGTAGCCGACCATATACGCGACGGCGCCGGTATCCGCGCGCCGCGCGGCGAGGTATTCGGCCTCGGCCTCGGCGTCCTCGCCCACTGTCAGGTGCAGTTCGCCCAGGGCTGCGTGGCCGACCGCCGCCGTCTCGGGTCGAGTGGTGAGTTCGGTGAAGGCCGCGTCGGCGCCGACCCGATCACCGGACCCGAACTTGCCCCATCCCGCCGCGGTCGGATCGCGGTCGCATCCCGTGACGGCGACCAGACACGCGAGAAACAGTATCGACGCGATGCGGGTCGGCATCGAGATCTCCGCTTGTGTGGACGCGACACAGAGGGTCGCCTTGATAATACCGTGAGGGCGGGCATTTGCAACAGGAGCCGGCAGTGCGGGTTGTGCCGGTGGGGCGCGCGGCCCCAGCATGCGTTGGACCCAGCGGCGACGCCGTCTGGCACATCAGGTAGACCCGGGGAGCAGACAGATGCGACTGGATGAGAAGGTGGCCCTCGTCACCGGAGCGGGGCGTGGAATCGGCCGGGCGTGCGCGTTGGCCTTCGCCGAGGCGGGGGCGGACATCGTCGTCGCGGCGCGGACCGAGGAGCAGTTGGCGGACGTGTGCGGCGACATCGAGGCGTTGGGGCGTCGTTGCCACGCCGTACCCACGGACCTGGCCGACGGGGGACAGGTCCAGCGCCTGGCCGACGAGGCGCTCGCCGCGTTCGGGTGTGTGGACATCCTCGTCAACAACGCGGGCGTGGCGATCCATCACCCGGTCCCAGACATCCCAACCGACGTGTGGGATTTGACGATGGCGGTGAATGTGCGCGCGCCGTTCCTGCTCACGCGCGCCCTGTGGACACACATGGTCGAACGCGGCGGTGGCTGTATCCTGAACGTCGCGTCTGTGTCGGGGAAACGCGCGGGGGCCGGCAACGCCACGTATTCCGCGTCGAAATACGCGATCATCGGCTTCACGGAATCGCTGTCGAAGGCGGGGCGGGAAGTGAACATCCGCGCGTGCGCCGTGTGCCCCGGGCCGGTCGCAACCGTGATGCGGGCGGGCAACAACCCGAGCGAGAACCCCGCAGACATCCTCACGCCCGAGGATCTGGCCGAATTGGCACTGTTCGTCGCTACGCGCCCGCCGCGCGTCGTGCTTCAGGAGGTGGTTATGGAGCTCAACCCGTCGGGGACAGGCTGACCGTCGGAGCCAGCCGGTGGAGGGCCTGCTGAGCTGCGCGGCGCACGTTGGGAGCCGGGTCCGTATCGGCGAGTTGCTGCAACGCGGCCTGCGCCTGCGTCGCGCCCAGCGTGCCCAGACCGCGCGCGGCGTTTGCGCGCACGCTCGACGGCGCCGCGACATCGGCGATGAGGCCCGTGAGGGTACCCACGGCGTTCGCATTGCCGGTGCGACCCAGCGCGTCGGCGGCAAGGGTTGCTTCCATTACAGCGCCCGTGAGAGCGACGCCGGAGAGCGTCGTCACCGCCACGTCGTCGCCGATCTGGCCAAGCGCAACAACGGCGTCGTGCGCTCGGGCGCGATGGTCGTCGAGTTCGTCCTCGAGGGCCCTCTGCGTCGAGGCGATCGCGGCGGAGCTCTGCGCCTCGGGGCCGATGGCGACCTCGGCCGACGGGGCCGCCTGCTGAGACAGCGCAGTTGCGGCAGGCGCGGGCGGCTTGTTCAGTTCGCGGCGACCGGCGTCTATCCACTGGTTGAACGTGTTGGCCGCGCGTCGGTAGACCACTAGCGAGTCGATGTCGTCGTGTTCGTCGTTCAGCACTCTGAGCTGCTTCTTGAGCCCCTTCGCCTCCCGCTGGATCTCGGAAACGGTCATCGTCGATGGATCCGGCGGCGGCGGAGGTTGCTGCGCGGCTACGACAGCCGCCTTCGAAGCGGCTTCGGCCTGCGCGATGGCGTCGGCCAACGCCTGGAGTTCGCCTTCGAGCTCCGTTACTCGCAGCATCGATGTCGTGTACAGGTCGACCAGCGTCGGCACGGCGGGCGAGCCCATGTCGGTGATCGCGGCGAGGGCGTGGCCGTGTACGGACGGATTCTCAGCGTCCAGCGCTTCGATCAGGCCCGGCATCGCCGGTTCGCCCAGATGCGCGAGCGCGCTCTCCGCCGCGGCTGCGACGCTCGGCACGAGCGCGCCGAGCACACGCATGAGCGGTTCGGCCGCGCGCGGATCTCCCAGCAGGCCGAGGGCTCGGGCCGATATCAACTGCTTGTCGGCGTCGTGGCTGGCCAGGCCCGCGGCGAAGGTATCGACGGCGAAGCCGCCCATCTTCAGCAACGCGCGCGTCGCCTCGCGCGTGAAGGCGCCGTCCTTTGCGGGGTTGTGCGACAGGAATATGCCGCCGAGGGCGCCAACGGCGACGGGCTCTCCCGTCTCGCCGAGAGCGTGGATGACCTGCCCGCGAACCGCCCCGTCGGCATCGTCGACTCTCGTCAGCAGAGCTAGCGCGGACGCTTCCGTGCCAATCCGTCCCAACGAGTGCGCGACGGCCCGCCTCACGACCGGCTGCCTGTCGCCGATGCCGTCGGCCAGGGCTGCCACTCCAGAGGCGTCCCCTATACGACCCAGTGCCGTCGCGGCGTTGACGCGCAGCCCCACTTCGCGGGCCCGCAGCGCCTCGCCGAGGGCGTCGACCGCGGTCTGCTGTTCTGCGGCGTCGGCAAAGGTGGCGGCGCCCAGGTCAAGGGCCGCAGTCCAACGCGCACTCGCGGGCGCTGTCTCGTCAGCCACTGCCGTGAGCAGGTCTGCAACCGGTGTCTGGGCATAGAGGGCTAGCGGAATGAGTAAAGAGACGCAGCCAAGCAAGAACGTCCGCATGCGGGCTCCTAGCGACGGCTTAGGGGTACATCGCAAATCGTCGCAAACTACTGGCCTACTATCGGACGAATCGGTCTGCCAGTTGATGGCCGCGTCGCCGCGTGGGCTTCAACTCGCGGACGGATGGTCGTACGGCTCGTCGCCCACGCGGCGCTGTAGGCGATCCAACTCAGCCTTGAGCTGCTTGACGACATCGGCGTACGCCGGGTCGTGGTACACGCTGTTCAGCTCCATGGGGTCGTGTTCGAGGTCAAACAGCTCCCACTCGGGTTCCTTCGTGTCGTCGGCGGAGCCCGGTTGGTCCATGCCGTCGGCGTAGTAGTAGATGAGCTTGTGGCGCAGCGTGCGGACGCCGTAGTGGGCGTACACGTGATGATGCGCGAGGTGCATCCAGTAGCGGTAGTACATCGACGTCCGCCAGCCGTCCGGCGCGTCGCCTCCCATCAGCGGGCGGAAGCTCGACCCCTGCATCCGCTCGTCCGCGTCGATTCCAAGGCAGTCGAGGAACGTCTGCGCGAAGTCGACGTTGAGGATCATGCCGTCGCATACCTGGCCGGCGTCGATCTCGCGCGGGTAACGCATGAGGAACGGCATGCGCAGCGATTCCTCGTACATGAAGCGCTTGTCGTACCAGCCGTGGTCGCCAAGGAAGAACCCCTGGTCCGAGGTGTAGACGACGATCGTGTCGTCGGCGAGGCCCTCGTCGTCGAGGTAGTCCAGAATGCGGCCGACGTTGTCGTCTATCGACGCTACGCACCGGAGGTAGTCCTTGATGTACCGCTGGTATTTCCAGCGCGTCTCGTCGTCGGCCGTCAAGCCCTCCGGCACGGGCTGCTTCAGGTCGCGGTCGGTCATGTCGCGCGAGACACGCATCTTCGCCGCGGCCGCGGCTGCCGCGCGGTTGGCGTAGTCGTCGAAGAGCGTTTCGGGCTCCGGGACATCCTCGTCCTCGTACATGTCGGCGTGCTTGTCGTCGGGGTCCCACGGCCGGTGGGGCGCCTTGTGATGGCACATCAGGAGGAACGGCCGGTCGGGATCTCGGTCCCTCAGCCATCCCAGGGAGATATCGGTGATGATGTCGGTCGTGTAGCCCTCGACAACGCTGCGTTCGCCCATGTCGATCATCTCGGGATCGTGATAGAGCCCTTGGCCCGGGAGGACGTTCCAGTAGTCGAAGCCGGTGGGGTCGGCGTGTCCCCCGTGACCGAGATGCCATTTACCGACCATCGCCGTCTGGTAGCCGGCCGAATGGAGGAGCTTCGGGAAGGTCACCTGCCGCCCGTCCAACTGGCTTGCGAGCGTGGTGACTCCGTTGACGTGGTTGTACGTGCCGGTGAGGATCGCGGCGCGGCTGGGGGTGCATATGGAGTTGGTGCAGAAGCAGTTGTCGAACCGCATGCCGGCCTCGGCGATGCGGTCGAGGTTGGGCGTCGTGTTGATCCTGCTGCCGTAGCAGCTCATCGCGTGCGACGCGTGGTCGTCCGACATGATGAATACGATGTTCGGTCGCTTGTCCGCCATGTTGCCGCTCCTGAGTTCCTGCCGTGGTTTCTATTTGCCGCGAGTAACGATGCCCGCCGCGGCCGCCATGGCCCCGTTCGCCGCGCGCACCGTCGGAGGGATGCTCTCCTCCGGCCTGCCGAACTGCTCGACGACATCGGCCGGGTACCACACCTGTCCTGCACGAACCGTCATGTACGTCGTCAGGCGCAGCGTCCCGACCTCGGTGATGTCGTGCGTGTCCTGGAACTCGAACTCGCCCTCCTCGAGGTCGAAGACGGCGATGTCCGCTACGTCGCCCACACGCAGCGAGCCCAACGTGTCGTCGCGCCCGATGGCGCGCGCCGGCGCCGTCGTGACGGCGGCGATGACGTCGGTCACATCCATGCCCATGTTGAGGAACTTCGACGCGGTCGTCGGCATGTCGAAGGCGGGCCCCTCGACGCTCAGGGTGTGGAGGTCGCTGCTGATGACGTCGGGCAGGAAGCCGTTCTCAATCGCGCGCCGGCCGGTGGGGAAGTGAAAGCTGCCGCCGCCGTGCCCGACGTCAAAGATGATGCCGCGTTCGCGGGCATCGCGGACGTCGGGGAGGAGGTCGCCGTCGTCTGTGAATATGGTGTCGCCGCGGCCCTGGAAGCAGTGCGTGACGATGTCGCCGGCGCGCATCAGGCCGAGAACGTCGGGCAGAGGCACGCCGGCCCCGATATGCGTCATCACCCGTGTTGACGCGGCTTCGGCCGCCTCGACCGCCTTCCGCAACGGCTCGACGCCATTGTCGCCGACCTGCCCCCGTCCCTGGCGCACCTTGACGCCCGTTGTCACGTCGGGGTGCGCGCGGATCGTCTCGGCCGTGAGCTCTGGGTCGGCATAGCGGATGTCCTCCATCTCGCCGACCGGGCCGTACGTCAGGCCGATGCCAGAGATGTGGACGAACGTCAGCACGCGCGTGACCGCGGGCCTGGCGATCCACTCGTGGAATCCACGGAAGTTCGCCCATCCCGGCGATCCCGCGTCCACGATCGTCGTCACGCCGGACGCGAGACAGAGGGCGTCCGCCCGGATGCCCCACGTCGTCACGCCCCAGTAGACATGAGCGTGGATGTCTACCCAGCCGGGCGTCACGACCTTGCCGGATACATCGAGGATTCGCGCCCCGATCGGCGGCGTAATGCCCGCGGCGACGTCGGCAATCGACCCGTCCGCAATCACGACATCCATCACGCCGTCGATGCCGCGGGCGGGATCTATCACGCGACCCCCTGCTAGCACAGTGTCCGCCACAGAAGCCTCCTTACCCGTCGAGCGTGAGCATCCCGACCCGCCAGGGGATGTCGCCGTAGCGCGCGCCCGCGTAGTCCTCATGTCGCACGCCTTGGTACACCATCCGCATGTCCGCGGCCGAGATGGTCAGAGTCTCGTCGGCGTTCTGCCGGACCAATTCGCCGTGGCTGATGTGGTCGGACCACCTGTCGCCCTCGAACGCCACGTTTGCACGCCCGGCAAACGGCGCGGTTGGCGTGGCGGCTACGGGCGACCACTCCCCGGCGAGCGAGTCGGCGGCGTACGCCATGAAGTATCGCCTGACGCCGTCGCGCCGATCCTCGCCCTCGACGAGGGTGATGTATGTCCCGTCCTCGGCCACTCGGTACGTGTGGCTCGCCTCGAACAGCCGCCAGTCGTCGCGCGCCTCAGAGATCACACACGCCGCGTCACCGAAGCCGCTGGGAAACTCTCCCAGACCGGTCTCGGCTCGCCACATGCGACCATCCAGCGACGTGAAGAACAGGTGCGCGCGCGTATCGTCGCAAATGACCCAGAAGTCGATCCACCGTTCGACGGTGGGCAGGGAGTCGTCGGAATAGAAAAGCGTAGGCGCGGTCCACGACGACGGATCAGAGATGTCGCGGCTGGTCGAGTATGCCGGCTGTAGTCCCAGGCGTCGGCCCTCGGCATGCGTCTGGTAGACGAGGTACCACAGCCCATGCGGCCGGAAGAAGAACACTTGGGGCGCGCAGAAATAGCCGTCTGCACAGGTCAGAAGGGCGCGATCGGCGCCGGTCCAGTCGTCGAGTCGGTCGGATGAAATGTGCTCGATCTGGTGGGTCCGCGTTCGGCTGCGCACGCTGCAGAACATGTGCCAGCGGCCGTCGTGCTCGACGAGCGTCGGGTCCTTGACGGAGATGGCGACATCCCCCTCGCGCGCCAACGGCGCGAGGATCGGCGCGGATGATGTCCACGAGAAGGGAGCCTGGAGGGCCATTCGCGCTCCGTGTTGGGCGATAGGACGCCGCACTACCCTACCCAATGTGGGCGCGTGGCTCAATCGGCAATGCGCGCGCGTGCATGTCCGCCGCCATCGCCTGGAGAGCCGCCGCGTGCGCAACATGGCGAGATGGCGATGGTTGCCATGGCGCCGGCGCGTCGCGGACGTGTCGTCTCACCGGCTGCCGGGCGGGCCGCCTGGTCAGTCGCCAAGGATGGACGTTTCGGTCCTGGCGGGCCGGCGTTTCAACTCCGCTGCGTCCTCCACGTACTGAACGCCTTCGGCCTCCCACCACTCGACCGCTACGCGTGAACCCACCTCAATGCCAGCCACCGACTGCGTCAGGCCTGGTCGCACGTGCCACGCGCCGTCGGGCGCGAGGAGTCTCGGGAGGACGAAGCGTGCCGGGGCGTCCGCGCCGTCGTGCGCGATGGTGATGGAGTCGTCGTCCCGGGCCACCAACACTCCGAGTGTGCGCTGGAACGGCATCGGGGCCGGCGCGCGTGCGACCTCGGCCCGGGCCAAGGCCGCGCCGTAGCGCTCCCCACGCAGTTCGTAGTCGTACATTCGACGTCTGGCCGTCGGTTGCGGCGCGGGCGCGGCGCGGGCGCCCGCGGGCACGTCGATGGCAGCCAGGATGCGTTCCGCGCGCGCCATGCCGGCCTCGGTCGTCAGCAGAATCACCTGGCTCGTCCGCGCATCGGCCGCGACGCGGGAGCCGGAGGGAAGGAACGCGCCGAGAAGGTCCGCGGCCGCCACGGCGGACGCCTCCCGCAGAGAGACGATCTCCAGTCGCAAGGCCTGCTCGGCCGCGCCCAGAAGCGGGGCACTGGGCGTCATCGCGGCATGCGCCCATCCTGGCGCCATGGCGAAGCAGACCGCTAGGAAAGCCAAGTGGCGTGGCGAGCGGCTACCGAACTGTCTCATCTGTCCATCCCCTCGGTACACGGCGGCGCAACCCGGTCACGTGCTCAAACGGCGGCGAGTGGGTCGGAGATGACGGGATGTACGCGTCGCGGCGACTACGCGCCAGCGAGGCCGATCCCCAACGTCGCGGAAAGCGCCGCCTGCGCCATCGTGAACTGGTGCTGCATCGGCGTGTGTGCGCCTGTCCTCACGTGCCGGTTATTGCGCACCTCGCTTACGAGCCGCTTCATGCCGGCACAACGGCCGTCCCAGAAATCGAGGAAGAGCTGGTGTCGGGGCTGTCCTCCGTACGGGATGGCGGCCTCTGGACGAGGAATCGCGCCCGCGGCCCGCCACGCGTGGATCAACGCCTTGGCCCAGGCGTCTATCTCGGCCTGGGCGGCGGCATCCGCTTCCTCGTAGTCGGCGGGTAGCAGTGCGGCCTCGTCGCCTTCGTGCTGGTGCATGTCGAGCATGTGCGTGTATCGGTATCGCTCGAACAGTTCGTCTATCGCCACAGAATGAGTGGAGCGGCGGCTCGTGTTGGGCTCGACGTACATGCCCTGTTCGACCTCCTCGTAGACGATCCCCGCCCGTTCGGGCGCGTGGTCCGCCTCGATCCACTCAGGATAGCGTCCGAATCTGCTGCCGTCCTTGGCTACTCCGAACGCCCACTTCAGGAACGCGTCGTTGTCGTAGCCGTGTCCGTCCCAACAGCGTTCCGGGCTCCGGCCGCGGCCCTGCGAGTTGGTGTCCGGCAGAAAAGTGATCAGTGAGCGCGACAGGAGAAGGTCACGCGGCACCGTCGTGGAAGGGCGCCCGTCGAGATGCGTCCGTGTGAGTAGCTGAGCGGCCAGGTCGACGATGGCGGCGGTGGGCGCCGGCTCGTGGGCGTGGGGAACCGTCACGAGCAGGCGGAACGCCGCCTCTTCCCATCTCGCCGCCGAGCCCAAGGTGAGGCCTACGACCGCGGACCCGCCGTATTGCTGCCACCGGTGCAGCGTGGTGCGCTCGGGGTACGCTGCGGCCCAGCGTCGGAACAGCGGCTGCCATTCGTGCGGGTGACTGACCCAACAGAGCGACGTAAACACTCGCGTCTCCTCATCACCGCGCCGGACGGCTATCCGCGCTGCATGGGTCTGGCCGCAGGGGGCGATT